>JBGTCJ010000151.1:0-6692 GCA_041748895.1 Pirellulaceae bacterium | reverse complement strand
GGACGATCGCCGCGCGCGCGAGCACTACGATCACGACAGCGATCCCATGGAAAATGAAAATATCGCCGATCTACCGGAGAACGCGTCGCTGTTGGTCATCCTCACGACGCAGCTATGGGGAACTCTGCCACGGCCCGGTTTCCCCCATCCGTTTTTGAAGGATTCCTCTCAATAGAAGGATTCTCACTAACGAGTATTGGTTAAGTGTTTTGGGAGGCTCCGCCGGCGATACCGCCTCTCAGAAGCCTCAATGGGCCGGGTACACACATTGTGTTAAAGCGTTAAATGCATGATCGCCTGTTTCGGAATCCGGCTCCTTTATCTATACTTCATCGGATCTGTGCTTTAAGTCACCATAGCCTGGCAGGAAATGAAGGCTATTCTCTCAACCGATCGCAATCACAAAGGTCGTTCGATCATGAAGACACCAGGGGTTCTCACTGTTGCCACTTTATTGTTTTTTCTTGCTTGCCCTGGCTGTGGAGGCAAGGCAGAAAATACGATAGCAACTTCGAAAGAGGACCGATTGAAATATATCGAAATGCTGGATGGTATGGAAAAGACGATCGAAACTGAGCAAGCCGCGGCCGAGAAGGCGAAGACTGGCCGTTAGCCTCCTTCGCATGGCCCGTGGCCCCCTTCGCATGGCCCGTGGCCGGGGGCCCCGCGCTTCCCGAAATTCATGCCTTCTCGGGCATGGACAGCAGGTTGAATGGCAGCCAGGGCCGATACGCCCCAGCCGACTGGGCGCGGTCCCTCTGAATAAACGTCGGATTCATCAGTCCAGCGTGCCTGAAGCGGCGCTGCCGGACCGAAAGAATGGATCGTAGCCGAGGCCGATAGCCATGGAAGAAGCTTATGGATCGGACGATCGACCGTTCTCAATCGATCATTCCTCTAAAAGTTCTTCATGCTGCATTCCCGCGGCACCGACTTCTTGGCTGTCGGTTTAGAAGTCGCCTGAGAGCACCTCTTTGTTGCCGCGAGTTCCCAGGGCCCCCCAGAGACCGAAGGGACTGGGCGCACCCGGCGTGGAGGTCGGTGCGACGCCGCCACTCCACACAATCGGTGTTCGCCCATTGCCGGCTTCGATCGAATCCGTAATGAACTTGACCGAGCCATCGGCGAATACGACGTGCGCACCGCCCTGGTGATGGCTTGAGGTGGTGAACACGTATCGATTGGCCGCATTGAGAGGGATGGATCCCTCGGAGTTGGGTGGCAGGATGGTGAAGAAGTGCGTCAGGTAGTGATCGGCCCAGCGCATTCCGATTCCAAGGGTGTTGAAGGTGAAACCAGAAGTATCTGCCCAGCGCCGAGGATTGAGCGGATCGATCCTGCCGGGAGTGTCTCGATCAAGACGGGGATTGTCGCGGAGGGCACTGAACTCGTTGGGTCTCGAATGCCCGGTCGAGCGGATGTCTTGATTGCCGAGATCCGTCATGTTTTCGCCAAGCATGATCGTGTTCGCCGTGCCATCGAGGATGTCCCGAAAGCCCGTTTTCTCCCGAGTCACGAACACCCCTCGCATCGAGGCACGGGAATTGATCGCGTTGGTCTGATTCGTGACGTGGCATCGCACGTCGCGGGGACCAAAGTGAGAGTCCCACCAAGAATCGCCCATGCAAGCGATGTAATTGGTGCGAGACAGCGCGGGAGCTCCAACACCGGGATCGCTCGGGCACCGAAGCGCTGCAATCTCGGTAACCCAAGGATCGTATTCAGCACGGTCGGGAGTCGGTCCCATGGCGGGGAAGACGGGAGGCGTTGCGCTGAAAGTATTCACCATTGGGTTACTGATCTGTTCCCAAAGAGCTTGCTGCTCCATGAAGGGCAGCATACCAACCATGATGTTCAGCCGCATGTTAGCTGCCCGAACATTGGTGGACCAGCATCGAGACTGGTTGGCATTTTGAGCCTCACTGATCGTCGACCCAGCACCCTGAACGGGGAGCTGGTTGTACGCTGCATGATAATTGTGCGCGGCCAAGCCGAGTTGCTTCATGTTGTTGCTGCAACTCATCCGCCTCGCCGCCTCGCGGGCGGCCTGCACGGCTGGCAAAAGCAGACCGACCATGACGCCGATGATCGCGATGACAACGAGCAATTCGACCAAGGTGAATCCAGGGCGGTGCATGAATTGATCGTGCGGTCGCGTTCTACATAATGATTTCGCGTTCGGCATCTCTTCCGTCTCAATTGGGATGAAAACTGTGGAACGTCCGTTTGACCTACTAGTCATACCACCTTTCATCTCAATTTCGAGTCTCAATTGCACTCAATACGAGCGATATTTTCTTGAAACGGGCCATACTGACTGTATTCCTGCGCCGCTTTCGCTAGAATTGGACCAGAACGACATAATTTCTTTTTTCGCGTTGTGTCGGCGCGTCTCGGCCGCACGTTGATTGCGAGGCGCTGAGACGGCGAGCACTGAGCGATACGTGGCGTCTTCACCCGATGGCCAGTAAGCCGCTCAATCGAAGAATGCGCGTTGGCAAATCACACGGGGGCGGGGTCTTGGCAGAAGGCGGAGTTCAGTGCATGACTTAAAGCAGTTTGATGACACGAGAGCCGATTTCGCACCATACGGGTTTACCGTGCAGGCATGGCGGGCGAGCGTGATGTCCCATGCGGACCGCCACGCCGAGATTGAGATCAACTACCTTGGAAGCGGTTCCATCACCTACCTCTATGGTGGTCAAAGGCTCGTCGTTCCCAGTAGGCAGTTGACGATGTTCTGGGCTGCCATACCGCATCACGTGATCGCGTTTGACCAGGTCGAGCAATACTATGTGATCACAATTCCCTTGAGACTTGCAATCGATTGGCGACTCCCAACGGGGCTGCTCTACCCGTTAATTCATGGTCAGGTGCTTAGAGATCGCCCGTCTTATGACAACGTCGAGTTGCGACAATTCGCGCAGTGGACGAATGATTTTGATTCGGGCGTCCAACATCTCCGTGAGGCATTGATGTTGGAATTGAATGCGCGCTTGCTGAGGCTTTTTGGCAATTTGCCTAACGACGCGGGTGATTCGGGTCGGGTGTCCGGTCGCTCCGATGATTCCTCCCTCGCCGAGGATCCGGCGCTTGGCGAGGGTGCGGGCGAGGTCAACGAATGCGATTCGCCGTCCGAGACGATGCCTGGTAGTAGCGAGGCGGTCACGGAGAGCCACAAAAAAGCTGAGGCGATGGCCGGCTACATTGCCAAAAACTTCGGAAGTCGGATCAAAATTTCCGACATATCTTCCTCGGTGGGATTGCATCCCGACTACGCGTCATCCCTTTTTCGCAAGGCACTCGGCATGACCATGGTGGACTTACTCACGAGCTATCGCATCACGCAAGCTCAGCGATTATTGATCACCTCCTCGGACTCGATTTCGGAAATTGCGAAGGCCTCGGGCTTTGACACGCTGAGTCGGTTCAATGCTGCCTTCAAAAAAATGTCTGCTGTCACCCCGCGTGAGTACCGCCGCCAGATGGGACGGCATCTCCATCCGTCCAGCGCTTCAGCATTGAAGGATGGATCGAGAGGGAAGCGAAATCAGAGAGTCGGCGATCTGTGAAGTTAGCGATGCCGCGTGAGGTTCGTGAAGCGAACCGCGTTAGCGATCGATGCCAGTGAGGGTCGACGTCAGTTCGAGCCGCTGATCTTGCGGGAGATTCTCGCGTTCCGCCAACTCGGGATCGTACTGCGTCCACGTCTCCCGCCGGCTCGACGCCGTCACTTCGCGAAGAACGCCATCGTCGTGCCAGCGAACGATCCAGGTACCCTGGAGATAATCGCGACGTGGTAGCTGGCTCTCGGACTTGATCAACCGCCACGCGCGAACCTGGAACCGCCGCTTTTGGCTGCTCCAGTCGTAGAAGATCAGTTGGTCGAACACGTGCTCACCACGAGCGTCGTGATAGTGGTTGATTTCGATCAGGTCGACCGAATCCCTCAGGACCGAACGATCGGGTGCCGAAAGGTAGGTGGTGAAAGAATGGCCGGACAGCAACACCAAGGCTGAGATGACAGCGTACATTTGCGACTCCCTCGCAGGATCCAAACGAAACGTGGCCGGGGCTCGTCGGTGAGCCGCCGACTGAGAAGTTCTCCGAAAGAGCTAAGGGAGTGCCACTTTGTTTTGGGAATCAATAACTGCTGACATTCGGACCTACCTGATGAGAGCAAGGGATGGCGATCCGCCATTGGCGTTGTGAGACGTCGATGAAAGTCAGCGGCTGCTCGATTGGTGTGCACCGTTTGCCAAAGTTCCAGGCAGGTCGTATCGCCTTGGCCGGCGCAGCGTGAGGTGGCTGCGTCGCGTACAAACTCGCGCTGGATACACGATTTCTCGCGGTTGGCTTATCTTAGGAGCGGTCCGCAGTGACCTCGGCGCCGTTTCCGATGAGTCGCGAGGCCTCCGGCGCACCCCGATCCTTTGCCGACAAGGGATCCGCGACCGATTGTCCGTCCAGCCCCCAGTGACGTTGTGCCAGCAAGCGATTTGACCAAGGACCGTTTTCTCAACCGCGAGCTGAGTTGGTTGGAGTTCAACCAACGGGTTTTGGAGCACGCCGAAGCGATCGAATTGCCGCTCTTGGAGCGGGCCAAATTCCTTGCCATCACGGGTTCCAACCTGGATGAGTTTGTGATGGTCCGGGTGGGCGGATTGAAAATGCAGTACGGCCGCAATCCGATGGTTCGCGACCCCGCCGGGTTGACGATCGGCGAGCAGCTGCACGCGGTTTCGGAGCGTTGCCATCAACTGCAGCGGGACCAGTACCGGATTCTGATCGAACTGCTCGAGCCGTTGCTGGCTGACGCCGGGATTCGCCGCCTGAGCCTCGACTCGGCAGGCCAGCGGGCTCGCGAGGCGGCGGACCAGTGGTTTCAGAATGAGGTGCTCGCCGTGCTTTCTCCGCAGGCGCTTTACCACGATCTCCCTTTCCCCATGCTGCAGGGGCTGCAGGTTCATCTCTGCATCCGCCTAGGAGCGGCGGACGATGCCGCGATCGATGGCGCGACTAGCGATCCCGAGGCGCAGCGATATCAATTTTCGGTGATCCCTTTGGGGAGAGTCATCAATCGTCTGGTGAGCCTGCCGACGGACAAGGGGTATGGATTCGTGTTGTTGGAGGATTTGGTCCGTCATCACATCGACGAGTTCTTTCCCGGTCGGAAGGTGCTCGAGTGCGTGGCGTTTCGGATCACCCGCAACGCCGACGTTCAACTTCGCGAGGAGGCGGCACCGGACCTGATGGTCGGCATGGAGGAGGTCCTGGAGAGCCGCCGGGAATCACGCTGCGTTCGATTGGAATTGGATGCCCACTGCAGTGACGAAACGGTCGCTTACTTGACGGAAACGTTGGGGATTGGCATGCAGGACCTCTTTCGCGTTCCGGGGCCGCTCGACCTGACTTATCTCTTCAACATCGTTTCGCTCGAGGGATTTCGATCGCTTCGCAGTGAGCCATGGCCGCCGCAGGGTAGCCCAGCGATCGAGCCTTCGGAATCGATGTTTGCCAACATTGCCGCGGGTGACATTCTGTTGGTTCACCCCTACGAGCGGTTTGACCCGATCGTGCGATTCATCGAAGAAGCGGCGGTCGACCCGGATGTCCTTGCGATCAAGCAGGTGCTCTATCGGACCAGCCGCGATAGTCCGATCATTGAGGCGCTCAAGCGGGCTGCGGAGCACGGCAAGTACGTTACCGCGATCGTCGAATTGAAGGCTCGGTTTGACGAGGCACGGAACATCGAATGGGCGCGGGAGATGGAACGATCGGGCGTGCAGGTGATCTATGGGGTACGCGGACTCAAGACCCATGCGAAGGTTTGCATCGTGGTCCGCCGCGAGCCGCAAGGGATCGTTCGCTACCTGCATTTCGGGACGGGCAACTACAACGAGGTCACCGCAGGGATCTACAGCGACATTTCACTGCTGACATGCGATGAAACGCTTGGCGATGACGCGACCAAGTTCTTCAATTCGGTCACGGGCGCGAGCCAGCCGGGTCAGATGCAGCACCTGGCCGCGGCGCCGACCACGCTTCGCTCGCGGATTCTCGGTCTGATTCAAAGCGAGACCCAGCGATGCCGTGAGGGTCAGAAGGCCGAAATCATCGCCAAGCTCAACGCTTTGGTCGACACCGATGTGATCGACGCGCTGTACGAGGCGAGCCAAGCGGGTGTCAAAATCAAGTTGAACATCCGAGGCGTCTGCTGCCTCCGCCCCGGCGTCAAGGGGCTGAGTCGATCGATCGAAGTGGTCTCGATCGTCGATCGATTTCTCGAGCATGCTCGCGTGATCTACTTTGAGCACGGCGGCGACCCGCAAATGTTCATCAGCAGTGCCGATTGGATGCCGCGCAATCTCGATCGCCGCGTCGAACTGCTGGTACCCGTCCTGCGGACCGACTACCGCAAGCGACTCTTGTCGATGTTGCGGACTTACTTCAAGGACAACACCCATTCGTGGCGTTTGCTCCCGAGCGGCGGCTACGAGCGCAGTTGGCGTCATGGTCGGCAACCTAGTGCCGTGACCGGCAACGTCGAGAATGGCGCGTCCACCACTCGATCGTCGCGGTCGCGCTGAGTTGGTGGATGGCTGAGCGTGTGTTCTTACGTGACCTGGCCCCGCAGGAAGGTCAGTGAGCGGGCGTAGGCACTCGCCAAGGGTCCGCGACGCATAACGTTC
>JBGTCJ010000150.1:0-5699 GCA_041748895.1 Pirellulaceae bacterium | reverse complement strand
CCGGTGTTCTACGTCGTGCTCCGGCGGTTCAGTCGAGACGAAAGCGGCTCGAGTCCGGGGCCCTCGAGTCCGGGGCCATGATCCCGCTGGCGGACGTGCGGAGATACTACTTTTGTGCCCAGTAGTCGATAACTGTCACTTTTTCCAGATGGGGCTTGAGCACTTCGACGAACGCCTGGTGTGCGGGATGCGGTAGGTAGGCCTCGCGATCAGCCTCGCTGCTGAAGGTCACCAAGAAACAGTGCGTGTGGCCTGCGGCAAGATTTTCGGGGCTGTTGTTGACCCCGTATTCAAATTCCGCGATCCCCGAAATTTTCGACGGCAAGGCCCGAAATGCGTCGACGACGCTTTGCACCTCCGCCTCACTGCTGGTCGATTTGAACTGAAAAAGAACGACGTGGCGTAACATTTTCGGCTCGTTGGGAGTGTCTTGGTCCGCCCACAACGCCGGGGTAATGACGGCGAATACTACCCCCAACATCAATGCTACAAAACAGGAAAACCAAGGCGTCTGCAGTCGCTTCTTCATCGATCAAGTCGGCTAGGGAGGGTGGAATGGATCCGGTAGGTTACGCGGATTCTAGCCTCTGCAACACCTCGGGAGGAATGACCGATTGCAGCGTTCTTTGAGATTCGGGTTGATCATCCGTGACCGATTTGTGCTCCTGACGTATTTTTACCCACAAGTCGCGGGAACCGTCGCTATCCAAGCCTCGCAATTTGATCCACTCCGCGAGCGCTATCACGCGATAAAGTCGATCCACTTGAGGGTTTTCTGCCATGGACGCGTAGATCGCCTCGGCATCGGGTGTTCGCCCCATCGTCTGATGGAGCCTAGCTAACTGCAACTCCGCCTTTACCGCATACGACGCGTTCTTGGCGTTAACGCTCGGGGGAAAGTACTCAATGACGGCATTCCATCCGCGTTCATCATTTCGAGCCGCGGCGGAAAGATACTGCTCCTCCACGGTTTCCTTAACCGGAACTTCGTCGGGCGTCAGCAGGCGATCGATACTCATCGGACGTTTCGCGGGGCCGAAATACAATCCGGCGGCCAGCGCGAGGACCGGAAGCAACAGAGCGACGCTGAGAAGTACGCGTTTGCGGAATCGGATTTTTGACTCGCCGAGCATCGCCTTCTGCAATGCGATCGTCGCAGCCGCTGCACCGCCGTGGTCCGTCGGCTGAGACCGATCTTTCGAAGCCGTCTGTCGATCGATGGACCCGATCAACTCCGCCGCCGACGCAAATCGATCATCGGGCAACTTCGACATCAATCGCTTGATGATCGCGAGAATCCAATCGGGGGTATCGTCGCGACCCCGCGATTTGGCTAGCGGTGGCGGCGTCTCGTGGAGATGCTGCAGGGCAACGGCGAGCGGTTCATCCGCGCCGAATGGGGGTTGACCCGACAGCAGGAAGTAGAGCGTGCATCCGAGTGAATAGAGGTCGGATCGGGCGTCGACGGATTTACCTTGAACCTGCTCCGGACTCATGTACCGTGGCGTCCCCATCGTTAGGCCAGCTTGCGTCAGGTCGGTGCCACCACCAACTCGCGCAAGGCCAAAGTCGGCGACCTTGATTTCGCCACGTGACGACCGCAGGATGTTCTCGGGCTTGATATCACGGTGCGTGATGCCGGCTTCGTGAGCGACACGAAGGGCATCCGCGACACATCGCAGCACATCCGTCGCCTCTTCGGGACTGAGTGAGCCATGCCGTTCGACGGCGTCCTTCAGATTGCCGCCATCGATCAATTCCTGAGCGATGTAATGCAGATTGTTGGCGCAACCGACCTCATAGACTTGGACGATGTTGGGATGGTTCAACCGGGCGGCAGCCCTCGCTTCGCGTCGAAACCGTTCGACGTAGGCGGCGTCACCGGCAAGCTGGCGGCGCAACACCTTCAGCGCCACTTGACGATCGAGCGACTGGTTCAGGGCCACATAGACATCCGCCATTCCCCCGCGTCCCAAACGACGAAGGATTTGGTAATCATCGAGAGTGGTCCCGATGATGTTCGCCGATGGCGGGTTCACCGCCGTATCGGAATCGCTGCGGCCAGACTCGGTCGGATCATTCATTTCAACGACTCATGGGTGTGCTGGGTCCTGCCAATGATAACGATCGCAGGGTGCGACAACGAACCCACCCCCAACGAACCCATTCCAAAGGTCACGAATCCATCGCCTGGCGGAACCAAGCCAACTCGCTCGCGATGTCGGCCGCCAAACCTCCTCGACGCATCGATTCAGGCAGTACACCCCAGGCGTAGGTTTCGATCTCGAAGTGGCCTGTGAACGCGGGAGCTCCATCGGACCGAAGCGCTCCCAAGCATGCGTGGATGTCATCACGGGTCGAGCCAAGCGAGCCGAACTGGTCGAGAAAAATGGGCACGTGAAAATGCACTCGCAAATGCCGATCGTGGCTTTCCCTTGGTGATGACAACCATCGGGGCAGATCCTCGACTAAGTGAAATCGCATCGTTTCGTCGATCACGCTGGTCTGGTGCAGGTAGCGATCCTCCGCAAATCCGCTCAACTGTTCGATTGCTCGGCGCTGTTGCGCACCCGTCATCCGCTCCAACGGAACATCGATCGCGCTGCTGATCTGAACCTTGCCGACTTCGATGCCGGCCTCCCCCAATTGCATCAACACCTCCCGCTGCGGCTCGAACATCACCGCGCTGTGGCAAACGTCGTGGCAAACGCTGAGGTACCGACGGTGCGTGGTGTCAGGTAACTCAGAGGCAAAAAAGGCGAGAATGTCATCACACCGCTGGAGCACACACCCTGGCTCGGGTTCGATCGCCACGGTGATCCGGCGGCCCGTTCGCTGCTCAAGCCGCTGCAGTTGCGCCGCCAAAGTTCTGAGGTGCTCTCCCGACTTGGCGATCATTCGCGGGCGATCGTTATCGGGCCATCCCAACGGCAGCGTGCTGATCGATCCAACGGGACTGCTCGCTGGCAAAAGTCGGTGGAGGATCTCTGCCAATTGGATCGTGTAGCTCAATCGATCGTCGTCTGCCCATGTCGGTTGGTAGACGCGATGCTTGACCACCGGCAGGTGGAAATTGTCGTAGGGAAAGCCATTGAGCGTGAACGGATGAAGATCGTGCTCGGCCATCCATTGGGCAAAACGCTCGGCGACACCGTCGCCGGCCAACTCTTCGGCTGCCGATGCGGGAATCCACAACCCAACCCCCAGAGGTGTACCCAGAGCATCACGAGTGGCGCGAGCGTTGGGAACGGCGTGCTCGAGCAATTCGGATCGAATCGTCGTCAGGTCGTGGCCAGGATGGACATTCGTGCAATAGCCGACCGTCCACAATTCTGCGGCGGGTGGGGCGGAGGTGCTGGGATTCATAGGTCGGCGGCCGCTACGTGTCTCGGTTGGAGTAAACTACTGCGAACGGTCCGCCCCTTCCCGCACTTGTCGCAAAACCATCCAAAGGTCTCGCGTGACTCGACTATCAATTCGACGCCCATACACGTTTTGCCTCCATTTGCTTTGGCGAAGTTTGAGGGTGCTCGCGTTGATCATGATCGCTGAACCAGGTCACGTTGCCCTGGCCCAACCGCTGGTCAATGCCAAGTACGCTGGCCGGCCCGATGCATTCCATCCGATCGACGCCTGGTTGGCGACCCCCAATGAGCAAAGACTCGCCTCGGGAGCGCCAGGTCCGCAATATTGGCAGCAGCGAGCCGACTACACCATTGACGTCACGCTCGACGATGTTCGCCAACGGATCGTCGGGAAAGAGCAGGTTAGGTACGAAAATCGCTCGCCGCATACGCTGACTTATCTCTGGTTCCAACTCGACCAGAATATTTATCGCCCCGATTCGGAGTCTCTGCTCGCGTCACCCGCCCCGAGCTTGGAAAACCGGGTCCCCTTCGGCGTCATTCGGTCGCTACTCGCACGAGCGTCGTTCGAGGGTGGCTTCGACATCATCGCAGTGACGCAGGCAGACGGCGGTGCTCCGTTGCCATACACCGTCGTCGGGACCCTGATGCGGGTTGATTTGGAATCGCCCCTTCTCCCCGGCGACTCCGTCCAGGTCGGCGTCGAATTCGTGTTCAAGATTCCCGATGCCAAGCTTCTCGGCGGACGCTGCGGATTCGAATACTTCGAAAAGGACAACAATTACATCTACGAGATCGCCCAATGGTTCCCGCGGGTCTGCGCCTACACCGACTACGCCGGGTGGCAGCAGGAACCCTACATCGGGAAAGGCGAGTTCACGCTCGAGTTTGGCGACTACCTGGTTCGCATCACAGCGCCGGCCGATATGGTCGTGACGGCGACCGGCGAATTGATAAATCCGCTTCAGACGCTGAGCGAGCGTCAACGCGAGCGACTCGCCGAAGCCGCAACGGCCGAAAAGCCGATCTTTGTCATCACACCGGAGGAAGCCGCAGAAAACCAGTCCGGGCAAAAGGGGGCCGAACGGTGGAAAACGAAAACATGGGAGTTTGCGGCGACGAGCGTCCGCGACTTCGCGTTCGCCGCCAGCCGCAAGTTCATTTGGGATGCCGTTGGTTTTCCGATCGGAGAGCGTCGGGTGATGGCGATGTCGTTTTATCCCAACGAAGCCGAGCCGCTGTGGAGCCAATATTCAACCGCGGCGATCACCCATACGCTCGACGTCTACGGCCGGTACACGTTCGAATATCCTTATCCCGTCGCGATTAGCGTTAATGGTCCAGTGGGCGGGATGGAACACCCGATGATCTGCTTCAACGGGCCCAGACCCGAAGCCGATGGTACCTACAGCCGTGCCAAAAAGTACGGCCTGATCTCGGTCGTGATCCACGAGGTGGGGCACAACTGGTTCCCGATGATCGTCAACAGCGACGAACGGCGATGGATGTGGATGGACGAGGGACTCAACACCTTCCTGCAGTACCTCGCCGAACAGGAGTGGGAAACCGACTACCCGAGTCGCCGCGGTGAACCGTCCGACATCACCGAGTTCATGCGGTCCTCGAACCAACGACCCGTGATGACGCAAAGCGACTCCATTCTCCAATTGGGGAACAACGCGTATGCCAAGCCGGCGACGGCACTCAATATCCTCCGTGAAACGATTCTCGGTCGCGAACTGTTCGATTTCGCGTTCAAGCAATACGCCCGAAGATGGCGTTTCAAGCGTCCAACGCCCGAGGATTTTTTTAGAACCTTCGAGGACGCCTCGGGCGTTGATCTCGATTGGTTCTGGCGCGGATGGTTCTATTCGACCGATCATGTTGACGTCGGTATTGAGCAGGTTCGACTCTATCAGATCGATGCCAATGACCCCGAGGAAGCGGCTGAGCAAAAGCGGCGTGACACCAAATCCAAACCACTGTCCATCTCAAAACAGCGTAACCAAGAGATACCCAAACAGATCGATCGCGATCCATCACTGAAAGATTTTTACAACACGCAGTACGATGAGCTGAGGGTCACCGACGATGACCGGAAAGCGTTTCAGAAATTTATGGATGGTCTCGACTCCGAAGAACGCAAGCTGCTCAAACGAAAGACCAATTTTTATGTCGTCACGCTTAAAAATGTCGGCGGCTTGGTCACCCCGGTGATCCTCAACGTGATCTACAGTGATGGCACCAGCGATCGTTTGGACGTGCCAGCCGGAATTTGGCGACTCGACCCTTGGAGCGTTGACAAGCTGATCATCACCGATCGGACCATCGAAC
>JBGTCJ010000149.1:0-3149 GCA_041748895.1 Pirellulaceae bacterium | reverse complement strand
AGGTCGCCACGACCACACCACCTGCCCGATCACCTCAACGAGTGCTCGGTAACGATCGTCAACCTGATCGGAGTGGCTCGCTTCGACGTGGGCAGAAGCGGATCCGGTTACTTGGCGGTTCGCGAAGTCCTGCATGTGTGTACCGAAAAGTAAAGACCTGACGACCAGCGATCACTGTGGAGACTGCGAAACGAGCAATCATCTTACCGGACAGTTGGCGAGCGGCGAGCGCGTGCCACGGATCCAAGCACTGCCCAGGACCGTCGTCCGGATTGCATGGGACGCCAGCCTCAGAGCCCTCTCGGTTCGAGGGAAGTTGATGCCTTGACAGGTCGACAGGTCACGATATATTGGAGTATTCACGGAACGCGCTCAACCCGGCCCAAAGCGAGCCTGGTCCTTCGGTGGGGCCCTTTCCAGCAAATCCGATGCCTACGAAATCCTGCTGCGTTCAAACGCAGGTGCGTCTACCTCGGGTAAACGAAAGATGTTGGAGATGAGTCCGTCGATTCCCACTCCTGAATCGACGATGGCTCACGATGTTGTGCGGTCGCCGATGCCACCATTCGCCTTTCCGATCGAGAAATTGTCATGTTGCTGAAGTACTTCTACGACAAGTCGCTGGCTCACGCGTCGTACATGGTCGGCTGCCAGCGGAGCGGAGAGGCGATCGTTATCGATCCGGGCCGTGATGTGGTTCCCTACCTCGAAGCGGCGGCGGATGAGGGATTGCGGATCGTCGGTGCTGCCGAAACGCACATTCACGCTGACTTCGTTTCAGGATCGCGGGAATTGGCAGACACTGTCGGGGCGTCGTGCTATCTTTCCGACGAGGGCCCAGCGGACTGGAAGTACGAGTTTGCCGAGAAGCACGATTCAAAGCTTGTCAAAAGTGGTGACTTGATCCGCATCGGCAAGGTGAAACTGGAGGTTCTGCACACGCCGGGCCACACGCCCGAACACATTTCATTTCTGCTGACCGACGAGGGGGGAGGAGCGAATGTGCCGATGGGAATCTTCACTGGCGACTTCGTTTTTGTCGGCTCGATCGGTCGACCCGATCTGTTGGAGACCGCGGCCGGCGTCGTGGGCAGTGCCGAAGCCGGGGCGCGATTGCTCTATCACTCGATGCGGAAGTTTCGTGATCTGGCGGATCATCTGCAGGTTTGGCCGGCGCACGGAGCTGGCAGCGCCTGTGGCAAAGGGCTGGGAGCGATCCCATCGAGCACGGTCGGGTACGAGAAACTGTTCAATCCCGCTTTGCAGTTTCATGCGGAGCAGGAGTTTGTGGACTACATACTCGCGGACCAGCCTGAGACACCGTTCTACTTCGCCGTGATGAAGCGGGTGAACAAGGTGGGCCCCGAGCTGGTGCGGAACCTCCCGCCTGTAAAGTCACCACCGTCCGAGCTGCTGCCGAAGATCGCGCGGAAGGGATTGACGATCGACGTCGCGCCATCGGAGGAATTTGCGGCCGCACACGTTCCAGGCACGATCAACGTGCCTCTCACGATGCTCGTCCAGTGGGCCGGGTTCTTTGTCGACTATGACCAGCCGCTGCATCTAATCGCCGAGGCTTCGGCGCTGCCGGAGGTTTTGAAACGACTTCGTTCGATCGGCATCGACAACGTTTGTGGATCGTTCGATGCCGCGGCGGTCAAAGCAAGTGGTCTAAGGACGGAGTCCTACCGATCGGAGTATCCACAGCAGCTTCATCAGCGGATCGCGAGCGGTGACGTGAAACTCTTGGATGTGCGGTCGGCGGCGGAATTTCACGAAGGGCACATTGCGATGGCTGAGCATCGGTTTCTGGGAAGGCTGCTGCACGACATCGAAGCCATCGATCGCACGGAGCCTGTGGCAATTCATTGTCAGTCCGGAGCGCGATCTGCGATTGCCAGCAGCATCTTGCAACGGGCTGGATTCGAGGTAACCAATATGACCGGAGGCTTTCGGGCGTGGGTGGCCGCAGGCCTTCCCGTGACGAGCGACCCATCCAAACGTCAATGATTGTGTAGGTCACACTGTCTCCGATCTGATCCCCATTTACTTTCGACTCTTGGAACCGCCGTATGAGATATCGCATTTGTCTTTTCGCTGCCCTCACGCTTTCACCCATCGCAGCGACCGCCTACTCCCAGGAAGAAAGCGTTAGGCCGGGAATCAATGACTCCTTTCGTGACCCGGTTGTCAGCGAGTTTGTCGAGCGCTTCGAGGTGGAAAGCCGCGAGGTTTTTGAGCGTCGCAAGGAGATTTTAGCTGCGTGTGAAATCAAGCCTGGTCAGACGGTCGCGGACATCGGCGCCGGAACGGGACTTTTCACACGGCTGTTTTCGGAGGCGGTCGGAAACGAGGGACGTGTCGTTGCGGTTGACATCGCGCAGAATTTCCTCGACCACATTCAGGCCACGAGCCGAGTGGTGGGCCAACGCAACGTCGAGACATGGCTTGGCAAGGCGGACTCGACTGATTTACCCCCGGAATCGATCGATGTCGCTTTCATTTGTGACACGTACCACCACTTTGAGTTTCCCCAGAAAACGATGGCCTCCCTCCACCGCGCCATCAAGCCCGGTGGACGACTCGTTTTGATCGACTTTCGCCGTGTGACGGGCGAGAGCAGCGACTGGGTTCTCGATCACGTCCGGGCGGGGCAGGAGGTGTTCGAGGCAGAGATTATCGCGGCCGGATTCACCAAACTCCGTGAAGAGCCAGAGCTGTTGAAAGAGAACTACTTCGTCGTCTTTGAAAGGGAAGGGGCTCGCGAGGCGGACGCTCCGCGAGACTTCGGGCGCGGGCCGGGGGTCGGGCGAGGGCCGGGGCCGGAGATGCGTGCCGACCAAGCCGTTTTCCATGACCTGCTCGAGCGTCATGCGAAAATTCGACGAAGCGTCACGCAGCTAGAGAACGGGGTCGAAACATTGACCGAGTCCGATGATCCTGCGGTCGCCGCCCAGATCCAGGAGCATGCTGAGGTGGTTAGCCTTTTCGTGCAACATGGCTTCGATGAGGCTCACAGGAATCACGCCGTGCCCACCGCTGCAACGGATGCAACTCCTGAACTAGAATTTCCGATCATTCCCAGTCATGGCGGAGTGCTCCCCCGTCCCGATGCGGTCGAACAGCCGCGAGCCGGAGCAAAGGTGGTG
>JBGTCJ010000148.1:0-10626 GCA_041748895.1 Pirellulaceae bacterium | reverse complement strand
GCCTGCATCGATCGAAATTCCAAATCCCAAAGCGATTGACCGCGCATCGCAGCCGAGACGCGGGGGCCTGGGGCGGATCGTCTCAAGCAGAACGATTTCTGCGACCGCATGTCTTGCGGAGAAAGAATCGACATTTTCATCAATCGGTCTTCAGTGATTGTCTCAACCGCACGCTGGGTGTGCGAACTGGCCCTTGGGCGTGTCATTTTGTCGCGCCTTCCGGTGAGAATATCGAAGGCGCGGCGTTGGCGTTTCACCAGTTGACGACCAGCTGCGTGGCTTGCCACAAGTCGCTGCGTGAATCCGATCCCACGGATGCAAATCCAGGCTCGGCAACAGGGAGGAATGAACCCTAGCTCGGTTGTATCAATCCGATTCTGGCGTCGCTCGCATCTGCGGGCCGCTTCGTCAACATGGCGCTCTGACGCCGATGCCTTGGTTTTCCCACGGAGCCTAGTGACGAGGGACGACCAGCGGGTATCATGGAGTCTCGTAGAGGCCCAGGAGCCCAGCAGTCGGGCCAGCGTTTGCTGAGTCGTTTCCCCAAGCCGATGGATATGAGGAGAGTCGCCATGCCACTGTTCGAGGTTGAAACCGATTCCCACATCATCATCACCTGGGCCGCAGACGACGCGGCCGCGAGAGATGTGGTCGCCGATGCCTATCCGCATGATGATGTGATTCGTTTGACCAAACGCCCGCGCGACACGTGGGTGATCAGCAAAGGGGCACTGGGCTTGACCGAGAGGACGCTCGACCCCTGCGCGATTGCTCGCGAGTGCCTCAGCAAATCGGCAGGCGATAAAGTCAATGCGATTCGACTCTATCGAATGGAGACCGGCAGCGATTTAGAGAACGCTCGACGAGCGATCGAATCCAACATGGTGATGGGCTGGTGAAAGCTCCCGAGTCGAGAACGCTTTGACCCACCGGATGCCGCTGAGTCGACGACGCGATGCCCGTATCATCTGGGTGGGCTTCTGGCTTTGCTTTCCTTTTTGGGTGGGATGCGAAGGGTGTCGTGACTCAACACAACCCGGCCAACGCAGCGCGAAACCGCCGCCGGTGACGGATTTCACCTACGGTGGCGTCGCGCCACTCCCCTCGGGGCCGGTCACGCCCGGAGCGATCAAGCCCGGGCACTGGTTCGCCGTTCGCAGTTCTCTTCGCAGCGACCGCGATGATCAAAGGGGCGTTTTGAGTGTTTCTTCCGGGTTTGTTTCTCCGGTCGACTCCTCGAGCCTAACACCGATGCCTCTCCAGAGCGAACAACCCGTGGCGCTGCCCAAGGGTCGGTCGCGAAGCTTCGATTTGCGGCTGCTCGCGGGACTGCTGCCACCCGACGGCAGTTCGGCGCCTTTCGTCACCACGAGGTTTGTTTCCCCGGGGTCCGCCATGGCGTTTGACTCGGGTCGGCAACGCGTCGGTATACTCCGCCCCGAAGAGTACCTGTTTGTCGTCCTGACCGATCGAGCCCAGCGATTTGCTGCGTTGCAAACGGCCGACTGGATCCGTCCGCCCGCGGACGTGGATGAACTTGGCTTGGCGTCGCCGACGGGGCGATCAGCAAACTATCGAATGATCTTCCCTTCGGGCGACGGCACGCTTCCCCTGCCTGAAACGATGCTCGATATGACGAGTGTGGGATGCGTACTCTGGGACGACATCCATCCGTCGGACCTGACTCCCGGCCAATTTCGTGCGCTGACCGATTGGGTCCATTTCGGGGGTCGATTGATCCTCAACGGTCCCGATGCGGCGGAGTCGTTGTCGGGTGGACCTTTGGGGGATGCCGCGCCGCTCAAGTATGGAGGCAAGGTCGAGTTGGGCTTGGACAGCGTCGAGGAGTTGATGCGGGCCTGGAGTGTGCCGGGTGACACGAGTCTCGAGCCGCAATTGGCTTTGCTGGCGACGCTGGAGAATCAAGCGGCCACCGGTGGTGAGGTAGATCCGTCGAGCGTTAGCCTCGACGGAACATCGGACTTGCTCCACGGCCGACGTTTGGGGCGCGGTTGTGTCATTCAGTCGCGCTTTGACCTCACATCACGTTGGCTCCTCGGATGGCTTAGTTTCGACAGCTTCGTCAACGCCGCCATTCTCGGTAGACCCGCGCGAAGCTACGTCCCGATTGCAGGGCGGCTCGAGCAGCGCACCGATGGCTTTGCAGCCAATGATTTTCGATTGGCCACGGTCAATACGGGAGTCCGCCTGATCGCTCGCGACGGCGCCGTGTCGTTAACCGATCCAAGCGGTGCTCCGCAGCGGCGTGACTTCAGTGCGCCGCCGGCCGAACCAGTCAGCTGGATGTTGCCTGGTGCGGCACGCGGGCACGCGGGTTGGAATGATCTCAGCGACGTCGTCACCCTGATTACCGGGTTGTTGCGTGAAGAGGCGGGAATTTCGATTCCACCCAGATCCTTTGTGTTGAATTCGTTGGCGATCTACCTTTCGATTTTGGTGGTCGGGAACTTTCTCCTTTTTCGGATGCTTGATCGCCTCGAATGGGCTTGGTGGTGTGTTCCCTTTCTCGCGGTGGGCGCGGCGATCTGGATCGCACGTGGGGCCAGCCTCGACGTTGGATTTGCCCGAAGTCAAACCGAGATCAACCTGATCGAACTTCCACCTGGGAGTCGCCGGGGTCACGTACTTCGCCTCGTCTCGCTGTACAACTCGCTCACCAGCCGGTACGACATCGAATTTGCTTCGGCCGATGCCTCCGCTGCGCCGCTGGGCATTTTGGATGGTGCAGCTGATGATGACCTGGACGCCCCCGCGACGATTCGGTTCCCCGCAGGCGCCGGTCCGGTTCTGGCTGGATTTGCGGTCGCTTCGAACCGAACGCGACTCGTTCATGCCGAACAGATCCTTGATTTGGGGGATGGTTTGCAGTGGCAGGGTGATCGGATCACCAATCGCACGGGGCTCGAGTTGCTCGATGCGGTCGTCGTGGAGAGGCCCGAAGAAGGTCCCGTTCGGTGGGCGATGCTTGGAATGATTTCAAATGGATCTACGACACGAGTACGCTGGTCCGATCGCCAACCGTCACTTTCGTCTTCCGAACTTCCCCTGCAAATCTCACGCGTGATGGCGCCACTGGTGGGATCCGGTGCGATGCCAAAGGGTTCCCTGAGGCTGGTCGCGCGCAGTGAAACTTCGCCAGAGGGAATGCGGATCACACCTCAAGCGCTGCAGCGTCAAACCGCTACCGTCTTGGTAGCTGATTTAAGAGCCGAACCGGTCAAGATCACTCGTGGTGACGCCACCTTGCTTCCGACTCGACTACGTCGCGACGCATCCGAACCGTTTTCAGGTGTGCTGGAGGAGGACTTCGGTGATTCGCCCTCTACCGAGGGCGCCACGCCCTAGATGGTTTTAGGGCAGCAGATCCTCTCCGTAGTGAGGTGGGAAAGGGTGATCGTCCAAATCGAGTCGATCCGGATCGCGTTCGCTGCGATCGATGCCGAAGTGCGACATCCATTGCTCGACTTCGTCGGGTGATAGGCCTGATTGGGTCGCCTGTGGCGGTGAAGGTTCTGGCGCCCCCGTGGTGCCGGCGGTTGGCCAGCGGATGGCCAGGCGGGGTTTTCCTTCGAGCAACTCATCGAGCCAGACTGACGAGTCGACAGCTAGCGCGCCTCGTCGGCGCGCCGCTCGCTGGATGCGACGGTCGGAGGAAACGACCGTGAGCCGTTTCGGCGAATGGTGATCGGCGATCAATTCTTCGATCAGGTCGTCGGCCTCGGTATACCCAACCGCGAACCGGATCGTCATGCCTCGAGAAATGGTGAGCGCGGCGGCACCCGGTGGCGGGTGTGCCGCATCGAACACGATCGTCGTGAAAGAGGCGAGTTCATCGTCGATGCGATCGGCGACACGGTCGATCAATTTGCGACGTTCCCGCTCCAGCCACCGGTCACTCGGCCCGCGACCCAGTTTTGACCCGTGACCCGCTTTCGACGCGCGACCCGCTTTCGGCCCGCGCCCGGGTGGGGCCGACGGCGCGATCACGTTGTACCCATCGATGAGCAGGAGCAACCTAAGTGCCGAATTCGGAGCGGCGTCGGCCAAGCTGTTCTTGGAGTCGACTGACGATCGCGCTATGCATCTGGCTGACGCGTGATTCGGAAAGGTCGAGCGTCGCGCCGATTTCCTTCATCGTCAGTTCCTCGTAGTAGTAGAGAATGATGATCAAGCGTTCGTTGCGATTGAGTCCTTTCGTGACCATCCGCATCAGATCGGTTTTTTGAACCCGTCGCGTGGGGTCCTCACCCTTTTTGTCTTCGAGGATATCGATTTCGCGAACGTCTTTGTAGCTGTCAGTCTCGTACCACTTTTTGTTGAGCGACACCAATCCGACGGCATTTGCATCGGCCTGCATCTTCTCGAGCTCGGCGATCGGAATCTCCATCTGTTCCGAAAGTTCCTGATCGGTCGGCGCGCGTCCGAATCGCGTCTCGAGCATTTTGCGGGCCTCATTCAGCTTGCTTGCTTTGCTGCGAACGAGCCGTGGTACCCAGTCCATCGTGCGAAGTTCGTCGAGCATCGCCCCGCGTATTCGGGGAACGCAGTAGGTCTCGAATTTGACGCCCCGTTCGAGATCGAATGCGTCAATGGCATCCATCAGGCCGAAGATGCCCGCGCTCACCAAGTCGTCGAGTTCAACGCCATCAGGCAACCGCTGCCAGATTTTCTCGCCGTTGTAACGGACCAACGGCATGTAGCGCTCAACGAGTCGGTTGCGCAGTGGTTCGCGGTCCGGCGAGTCCTTGGGAAGGTCCCGAAATACGGCCCAAACTTGCAGAATATCTTCATCCGGCGTGACGGTCGTTGCCATCCAATCCTCCGTTATCAAACGCTGTAACGACCCCTTGTCCGTCAATGGACAGGGACTTTATTCCTTGCTTTCCGCCGCGTCATCAAGCTCCTTGAGGAAGCTTGCGACGCGACTTCGATACCGAGCTTCCACGTCGGTTCGTACCAGGTGGTCGGCGATCTCGCCGATCATCCATCCAAGCAGTGCGAACACCACCAGAACCACGATCGATTCGATCACCACCTCCGACACGACTTCGCCTCGTACGATTCCGCGAAGTGTGACCACGGCCATAGCGACCGCCCCGAGCGACAAAGCGTAGGAGCGATTCATGGAACGGGTCCGCCGGTTTCCTGCACCAACCTTCAATCTTTCTTGAACGCATCGTCCAAACGCTCTTCTCGTTCAACGATTCAAGTCGATTTGGACAATCGCGCTCAAAGCCTTTGTTCGTATCGGCGGGTCATCCCATCGGTATTGAATGTTTTCTGTCGGTATTTCCTACCATTTCACTGACTTGCACGTCGGCCGGCATGCGGATTCATCCGTCCGCGACCATTCATCACGCCGCCCGCTGATGGCCCAGTGAGGAACCGATCATCTGTGTCGGCAAAAGCTCTTTGACCAGTGCCTGTTCGTCGGCCGTCTCGATGTCATCAGGAACTTGTTGTCCCGTCGTGAGGTAACTGATCGGAATCTCATGCCCCTCGAGGGCAGCGAGGACCGACGCGGTTTGAGAAGTCTCGTCGAGTTTCGAAAGGATCGCCGAGGTGGGACGGATGGGCGCGAAACCGTGGAGAATATTCTGGATCGTCTCGTGGCTACTCGTTGCGCTTAGCACGAGATGGGTTTCGTCTGGCCTTGCGGCCGCCAACATGCCGCGAAGCTGCTCGATCCGCGCATCGCTCCGCGGGCTCCGTCCGGCGGTGTCGATCAGAATCAGATCGACATCGGCCAATCGTTCCATCGCTTCGGGCATCTGCTGCGGCTCCTGAACGACTTCCATCGAGAGGCTCATGATGTCAGCGTAGGCTTGCAATTGCTGAACGGCGGCGATGCGAAAGGTGTCGATGGTGATCAGACCCACCTTTCGCTCGGATTCCAATCGAAAACCCGCCGCGAGTTTTGCGATCGTGGTCGTCTTGCCGACACCCGTCGGCCCAACCAGGGCGACCACCCTGCGTTGACCATCGGGAACTTGGATCGGTCCGGCGATTCGGATGCCGCGTGCGACAGTGCGGCGAAGGTGATCGATCCATTGGACCGGAACAACACTTTCTGCGACCGCCACGCCAAACCCATAGGTCCCCTCGATCCAGCGATCGGCGATCGGGCCATCGACGCCGACGATTCCCAACAGGGCACGGAGATCCTGCAGTTCCAGTGGATACGAACATCGCGCGTAGGCGGACCCATCGATCGGGCGCGCGGCCGCGGACGGAGAAATCGGGGATTCGTCGCGCAGCCCAGCGGTGACTTCGACGGTCGTTTTGCCGAGCCATCCCATCCATCCCTCGCGGACCTGGCGAGTGTGCAGAACGGAAGCATCCTGACCCATCTGGCGGCGAATCTCCTCAAGCGCTTCCTGGAGGCTGTCGGCTCGGAATGTGCGTATGTGCATGGAGGTGATTTAGCGATGCGAAGTGACAGATGACTCAGGACGGTGGCTATTGGTCGGTGACGATACCGAGCGATTCAATTTGCGTGTCTTGGGTGACCTCGTTGTAGGACAGGATTCGCAGCCTTGGCATCGATGCCGCCGTAATTTGACGCAGTCCGGGGCGGATCCGCGGGCTAACCAAAACCACCGGCGGATGTCCAGTGGCGACCAGCTTCTTAACGGTTTGGTCGATTCGCTGGCAAGTGATCTCCGCGGCCTGAGGGCTCATGCGGATGAACAATCCGCGTTCGCCGTGTTCGATGCCCGCGGCGATCCGGTCTTCCATCGCCGGATCGATCGCCACGACATGCAGTCGCTGCTGGGCATCGCGATAACGCGAACTGATCGTGCGGGCCAAACGATGGCGCACGTATTCGACCAACCAGACCGGGTCCTTGGTCCGCGGGGCAAAGTCGCCGAGCGTCTCCAGAATTATGCTCAACTGGCGAATGGGCACATCCTCACGAAGGAGCATCTGCAACACCTGTTGGACTTCGGAGAGCTTCAGAAGTCCGGGGATCAGTTCCTCGACGACAGCCGGTGCAACCTGTTTCAATTCGTCAATCAAATGTTTGGTCGCGTCGCGTGAGAGTAACTCGTCGGCGTTTCGTCGGACAATCTCCTGCAGGTGTGTCGCCAACACTGCCACGGGTTGAACCGTCGTGTAGCCGTAGATCGCCGCCTGTTCGCGTCGCAAGGGATCGATCCAAATGGCGGGTTGCCCGAATGTCGGATCTCGCGTCGGTTCACCATCGATCACACCGGTTGTTGCGCCCGAATCGATTGCCAACCATTTGTTCGGATAGACGCTTGACCGTCCGACCGGGTTGCCGGCGATCCGAATTTCGTACTCGTAATCGCCCAAGCTCATCTCGTCGCGGACACGCACTTTAGGCAACACGATTCCGATATCCGATGCGATCGCGTTGCGGATCCCCGAAATGCGTTCCATCAGGTCGCCACCTCGAGCGGGGTCGGCCAAGGGCAGCAGGCCCAGACCGATCGTCATCTCCATCGGATCGATCGTTAAGTAGTCTTCGACCCGCTTGGCCGGCGGCGCCGAAGCCGCTTCCTTCTCGGCGTCGGCCCGCTGCTGAATGGCGACCTCGTCTCGAGCCGTTTGCCGGTTCATGACCACGGCCAATCCCACGCAGCTGATACCCAGGGTCGCCATCGGGACTGCGGGAAGGTTGGTGACAATCATCACGGCCATGAACGCCCCCGCGACCATCAACGCACGGGAGTTGCCAAACAGCTGCTGAAGGAATTCAACCGGCATGTTGGTGCTTTTGGTGCTTCTTGTCACCAAAAGGCCTGCGGCCAGCGAGATCAAGAGTGCTGGGACCTGGCTAACCAATCCGTCGCCGATCGTGAGCTTCGTGAAAAGTTCGGCGGCGTCTCCGAAGGACATACCGATCCGCATGACGCCGATGTAGAGTCCGCCGACGACATTGATCAGCATGATGATGATCCCCGCAATGGCATCGCCGCGAACAAACTTGCTGGCACCGTCCATCGCTCCGTAAAAGTCGGCCTGAGCGGAGATTTCCTGCCGCCGCCGCTGCGCTTCCTTTTCGTCGATCAGCCCCGCGTTGAGATCCGCGTCGATCGCCATTTGGCGACCTGGCATGCCATCGAGCGCGAATCGTGCGGCCACTTCGCTGATCCGTGTTGCCCCCTTGGTGATCACGACGAACTGGATCAGTACGATGATTCCAAAAATGATAAGACCGACCTCGAGGCTATCACCCGAGACGAATTCACCGAAGCTCTGGATCACCCCTCCGGCGGCGCTCATTTTCTTCGACTCGGCGCCGGTCAGAATCAACCGCGTTGTGGCGACGTTGAGCACCAACCTGGCAAGCGTCGTGGCCAATAGGAGCGAGGGAAAGATACTGAATTCGAGTGGCGTGCGGACGTAAATGGTCGTCAGCAGGATAATCACGCCGATCGTGATGTTGCTCGCGAGCAACAAATCCATGATCAGCGCCGGTAGCGGCACGAGGATGATTCCCAAGCAGGCGATGATGCCCACGGGAAGCACCAAATCTCGATACCGCAACAGCCACTGCATGGAACGGGAATCCTCTCGAAGTACTGGTCAGGAGACGCGCTGGGACGTTAACCAAAGTTGGATGCAACAATCCAGATCGATCTGCGAGCAACCGCTGTCTGTTTGCGTGTTTCCTCACGCTCCTCGGGGTGCGTCCGTGCAAGCGGGTTGCCGTGGCAAGCTTTCCACGCAGGGCGTTTTCTCGTTCGCCGCGGGCGTCTAAACTCCTGGCCGTCCCGCGTGGATGCCCCTGAACCTCCCCTCTAACGCGAAATCGCTCTCATGGCCAAGGCCCCGCAGACCGCCATTCAACCGACCCGTCAAGAGGACTACCCGGAGTGGTACCAGCAGGTAATCAAGGCGGCCGATCTCGCAGAGAACTCTCCGGTTCGCGGATGCATGGTGATCAAGCCTTGGGGCTATCGGCTTTGGGAAAACATGCAGCGGGCGTTGGATGACATGTTCAAGGCGACCGGCCACCAAAATGCTTATTTTCCGCTTTTCATCCCGATGAGCTTCTTAGAAAAGGAGGCCCAGCACGTCGAGGGCTTCGCCAAAGAGTGTGCGGTCGTGACGCACCACAGGCTCGAGCCCAAGCCGGGAGGCGGGTTGCAGCCGGCAGGACCGCTCGATGAACCGTTGATTGTCCGCCCAACCAGCGAGACGATCATCGGGGCGACGTACGCGAAATGGGTGCAAAGCTATCGCGACTTGCCGATCCTGATCAATCAGTGGGCAAACGTTGTCCGCTGGGAAATGCGAACTCGAATGTTTCTCCGCACCGCCGAGTTCCTTTGGCAGGAAGGGCACACGGTTCACGCCACCTCGCAGGAGGCGATCGAGGAAACCGAGCGGATGATCGAGGTTTACGCCGATTTCGCTGAGAATTGGATGGCGATGCCCGTAACGATCGGGTCGAAAACACCCGATGAACGGTTTCCCGGCGCCGTGGAAACCCTGTCCATCGAGGCGATGATGCAAGACCGCAAGGCGTTGCAGGCTGGAACGAGCCATTTCTTGGGGCAAAACTTCTCGCGAGCCCAAGGGATTCAGTTTCAGGATCCCGCCGGGCAACTTCAATTCGCTTGGACGACGAGTTGGGGTGTTTCCACGCGGCTGATCGGGGCGCTGATCATGACCCACAGCGACGACGATGGGTTTGTCCTGCCGCCAAGACTGGCACCCGCTCAGATCGTGGTTTTGCCCATCTATCGCGATGACTCGACCCGCGATGCGGTGCTCGATTACGCTCGGCAACTGCAGCGTGAACTGCAAGCAACGAGCTACGGCGGGGCTGCGATGCGAGTCGAAATCGATGATCGCGACGTCCGCGGTGGCGAAAAGAAGTGGCACCACGTGAAACGAGGGGTTCCGATTCGTATTGAGGTCGGGCCAAAGGACATTGAGGGACAATCGATGTTCGTTGGACGTCGCGATCAATCCAAGAGCGCCCCCCTTCCAAGGGTCGGGGCGGGTGAAGCGATCGCCAAAATGCTAGGCGAAATTCAGAGCGGACTTTTTGAGCGAGCGACGCGGCTTCGCGCCGAGCATTCGCGAGTAATCGACAACGAGGCCGACTTTCGCGCGTTTTTTACCCCCGATCAGGAAGACACGCCCGAAATTCACGGTGGCTTTGCCCACTGTTATTTTGCCGATCACGAGGTCGTCCAACCGCTGCTGAAGGAGTTGAAAGTATCGATTCGATGCATCCCACGAAATGGGAAGGATCGAAAAGGGATTTGCTTCCTCACGGGGCGTCCGGCTTCGCAGATGGGAATTTTTGCGAAAGCTTACTGATTGAGGGCCGCCGATCGTTCGTTCAACGGGTTGCACAGGAGCATGCAATCTGCTGGCGCCGATTCCACATTGACCCCGCGAGCTGTTCTCAAGACACTTGGAGCGTTGCCACCCTTCTTTACCTCCCAGGCTTTGCTTTACCTCCTAGGCTTTCATGTCAGCGCCCGGATCCGATTCGCTTTCCGAAACTTGTCGCGAAATGGGGCTTGCCGCTCGGGCGGCATCACGTTCTCTGGCGCTCCTTGACAGCGGAATCAAGAACCTTTGGCTGACTGAATCGGCAAGGCAGCTCAGCGAGCGGCA
>JBGTCJ010000147.1:0-12699 GCA_041748895.1 Pirellulaceae bacterium | reverse complement strand
GGGAAACGCCAAATCGGGTCGGGCCGATGGTACAGGTTCGTGTCAATGACCAGGACGATCGACGAACCTCGCTCCAAACGTTATCACAGCGGGTTCGGAGCGGGTAGTCGCAAGCAGAAATGCCTCACACTCGGCGCTCTCGCCGTCGCCTCCAACGATGAATCGAGTCTTCCTTTTTTCACCCCACGCGCGCAGGCCGCCATGGAAGTCGTGATCACCGCCCTCGGACCCGACAACGTCGGCCTGGCCGATCCGATCATTCACTACGCCACCGGGATCGGGGCACGGATCGCCGAGATTCAGATGTACGATCACGACGAGGAGCACCTTTTCGCGATGCTCTGTCGCGTGGACCTGGACGACGATAAAGTCGCCAGCGTCCGCGAGGCGATGCGTCAAATCGGCCAGTACAAGAAATTGGCGATTCGCGTCTGGAGTGGTCAAGAACGGTCTCGGCGTCCCCGTCTAGCGGTCTGCACGACTTTCGTCGAGCACACGCCGCGAGCGGTCCTGGAAGCCGTCGCGGACGGGAAAATCGCCGCTGAAGTCGCGGTGATGATCGGCAATCGATCCAAATGCCACAAGCTCGCCGGTGAGTTTGGCGTCCCCTTCGTCATGATCGGTGACGAGAATGGGAAAGCCGATGATGCGGCCATGGTGGCCGCGCTCGATCGCTACGAGGTCGACTATGTCGTTCTGGCCCGTTACATGCGAGTCTTGCCAGCGAGCACGTGTTGGCAATTCGCCGGCGGCCGGATCATCAACCTGCATCATGGACTGCTTCCCGGGTTTCCCGGGTTCCGACCCTACCATGACGCGCACGCGGCCCGGATGTTGACCTTCGGAGCAACCTGTCACTTCATCATTCCGGAACTCGACGCTGGAAATCAGATCATCAATCAGCGGACATTCGCGGTCGATCCGGGAACGCCGCTCGAGCAGATCATTCAGCACGGGGAAAGCGTCAATGAACCGGCGTGCCTCGTCGAAGGTGTTCGCCGCGTGGTCGATCGCGAGGTCCACTTGCATTTCCACCGCGTCCGCGCCAGCCGCGCGGCGTCCATTTCCGGGTCACTTGCCGACCCACTCGGTTGCCAATGAAAAAAGGCGTTGGGAAACAGATTTCCAACGCCTTCTCTCTAGTGCATTCGTGTCCGCGGTGCGGGATCGCCCCAAGCAACCGCCAACAAAACAACGGCTACGGCGTCTCGGTGATTTCCGGCGTTTCGGCGGTCGCGGTGACATTGCTGTCAGTCGCCATCGGAGCGACAACGCCTGTGTCCGTCGAGACATCCGGCGTTTCGGCGGCTGGCTGGCATCCGAACGTGACGGCGGCGACTAGCGCCGACGAGGCAAACAAAAGTGACTTTTTCATTGGTGATCCCCTGGAAAGTGATTCGAGAACGGTGACTTGAACATCCATGATCTTACGAGCGATTCCTCGCGATGCAAATGGCACGCGGTCGATCCTCCACCTGCTAGGGTATTCGCCACCACCGCCGGTCGTCAAAATCGCTACATCCGACAAGAACGTCATGTCCGCGATCGCCCACGTTCGCAGCCCTCATTTCCAGCGTTCTTGCCACGAAATCCTTCGGCGCGGGGGGGAACAACTCCGAAACCATCCGCATGGTGGCAGTTCGCGACCGACGCAAGGGGACTCGGGATGATGCAACGATTTCGAATGGCAGCGGCCTTCGCACTGGCCACTTCGCTGGGTTCGTTCGCCGGTAGCGCACAGCCACCGTCGTTTGATGCGGCAGGCAACTATGGGTGGGCCGAGATGCGACTTGCGGATTCGTCGAGCGACGCATCTCCGAGGGTGTCGTCTCCATCGGACCGACGTGAGCAGGCAGCCGATGTCGCCCGACTTCGCCAGCAGCGGGCCGCGTACCGCTACAACCAAATGGTCTCCCGGCTGGAGACCAATGCGTGGCTCGGTTACGAACCGCTGCGACCCGGGTGGTCGGCGGTGCCGATGATGTCGAGTCGCTACCCGGCGAGGCAGACGATCATCGTACCGGTCTACATCGACTGAGGGCTCGCCACAACGCCGGGACGCTAATTCGCGATCAGGTCATCGCTCGACGTGACGACCCCAAACAGAATCTCGAGGCTCAGCGGGGCGGTGAAGCAATCTCCCGCATGATGCCCGACATCCGGCAGGATCACGACCCGTTGACGCTCCGCGATCTTTGGACCAAACACATCTTCAAGGTGCTGATAATATCGCATCCCTCGCGACAAACGGCTGTCGCCTTGAAGCATCGCGCTGGGCGACCTGTCGAGGTCCTTGTGCGCCGGATCGTTATCCTTCTCGCCAATCGCGTACGTCACCCTGCGATCTGGAAATGAATCGTGAATCGCCGTTTTTCCGCTTCGCTTGAAATACGAATTGCTTCCATCAAACCCATATTTGAACGAGTTGTAATCGGGAATCGCGCGTCGCACACTTCGTGAGGGCACCGCAAACCCTTTCTCCGATTCGCTCCACCTCTTTTCATCGAGGTACATGTACGACGATGGGTTGTAGATGACGTATTGCAAGGCAACCCCGAACTCGGACGTCAGCTTTGGCTCGGCCAAATTCGAAATCGCGTATCGGTTGGCAATTTGGCCACCAGCGGAGTGACCCGTCACAACGATGGCTTTGAGATTCGGGAAACGCTTGGCACACTCCAGAAGGAATCGATCAATCACCTCGAAATTGCTTATCTGAAAAGGGCGCGGGTTATCACTGGTTGATAACGAATCATTGCCGGCTCGCCAGTCGCTCGAGTAGTAAAGCAAATCATCAACGCGAAGCGAGTGGTCGCTTCTGTGTGCTTCGATGTCTTTCTCCTCGAGCCACTGAAAGGCGACCGCGATCGTTTCATCCTCCACGCCCGCCATCTCCATGGCTCTGGTCATGCCATCAAGGTACGAGAAAGGGTTGCGAGCGGCGCCGTGCTGCAGACAGATCAGCCTTGTAATTTTGGGATTGGATTGATCAATCGGACCGGATGCGATGTACGGTGCGTAAAGCGTATGCCCGCCATTTTCAATCGCAAACCTCGCCGGTGCGATTCGCGCAACAGGTCCGTAGGCGGCCCGCAGCGAGGGCGATTGAAGGACCACCGCAAGCATCACGAGGAAACGGATCCGAAACTTCCTTGGATTCTTATTTCCGAACATTTTTTGCAATGGTGGTTTAGGGAAGAGATCTCGGATGAACGGTGGCAGTCCGCATGATCAAAAATCCGCCGGAAGAATCTCTCGTGAAGCTCGTGTTCCCAGAGCGCCCCACACTCCGAAAGGACTGATCGCACCTGGCGCTCTGGCGCCCACCATTCCTTCCATGACTTGACCCTGAGTGATGTCTCCCGCATCGATGGAATCGGTGATGAACTTCACGGCGCCATCACCCATCAAAACATGAACTCCGCCTTGGTGACGACTACTCGGAGGCACGATGCCTTGGTTGTAGTAAACCGAAGTCACGCACAGTTCCGCGTTGGGTGGCAAGATGGTGGTGACAACCGCAAACACCGTATCACCGCTCGCCCAGCGAAACCCTCGGCCCTCACTCGCGAGCACCCGTGCGGGGGTCGGCGGCGGATTCCAGAACCTTGGCCGCAGCGGATCAATCCAGCCTTGGTCGCGACAAAAAGTCGATCGATTGCGGTTGTTCGTAAACCCAGTTGCCAGCGCCGCTTTGGTGCGAATGTCATTGTCGCCCAGGTCTGTTGCTAATTCGCCACACAGGATGGTCGAGCTCATGCCATCCAGGAAGTCACGAAAACGTGTGGCTTTTCTAGCCACAAAGGCACCACGCCCCGAGATTGCAATTTCCCTCGCGCGAACTCCGTTAGGATGGGTAATTGAACCGTTGTCTCGATGGTCTCCATGTTCCATCCTGTAGATGGAATCGCCGACGTTCGCGCCATAGTTGGTGCGACCCATCGCTGGCAAACCCACGCCGGGATCACTTGGGCACCGCAAAGTCGGAATCTCCGTCATCCAAGGCGCGTACGCCGAATTGGTCGTGTTCACACCGGGGCCATTGACGTTCGGTTCATCCGTTGGAGTTGGGCCCATCGGCGGCCATGGCGGAACGCGTGGAACCGATGGGGATGCAAGATTCAGCGAATTCGGGTTACTGATCTGCTCCCAAAGCGCCTGCTGTTCAATGAACGGCAATGTTCCGACAAAAATACTGAGCCGTTTCATGTTGGCCGACTCGGCGGCATCGCGCCACAAAACGGGTAGGTCACCCAGCGATGTGCCGCCTCGATGGGTCGGAAGCTGATCGTAGGTGGCATGATAGTTGTGCAAACCCAACCCGATCTGTTTAAAATTATTGCTGCATGACATCCGCCGTGCGGCTTCGCGGGCGGCCTGAACTGCCGGCAATAGTAACCCGACCATGACGCCGATGATTGCGATGACGACGAGCAATTCGACGAGCGTAAAGGCACGCCGCCCAATGATTTTGGAAATTGAAGAATGCATTTGTTGTGACCGTTGCTTGTACGTTTGGTATGGGTGTCTGATCGTCTCAAGTGCTTTAAAATTGATTTTCAACGAGGCCAAAGGCTACTTTTCGGGCTCCTCTTTGACACTCTCGAGCATCTGCCGCTCGATCTCGGTGGGAACGTAGGGCCCTTCGGCAGGTTGTATGACGGCGGGCTCACCCGTTGAGCATCCAATAGTCAACAATAGGAAGAAACCGATCGTCGCGCACATGGAATGACATTGCCGTGGCGGATTTTGAGGCCGTGCACGCGACTTCATCAGACACATGAATTTCTCCCAGAGCATTTTCAGGATGAACAGGAACCTTCGACCGCAGGGTATCAGGTCGATCGAGCTTGTCATCACTTTCAAGCGACTTTTGCGCAAAACCAAAAGGCGGCACCGGCTGCCGGTTTATCCCAATCGATATTGCGCTCCGCTTAGGGATACCTTCCGACACACGCCTCATCTCCTTTGAACGGCGGAGATGCGTTCCTTACCTACCCAAGTGGGGCAAGTTCTCGCACCATCAATCGCGTCGGATGGGTGGGCGGCGGAGGTTCTCGCGGAATTCATTGGGAGTCACACCCATGACGGCGCGAAACACGGAACTCAACTGCGATGGGTTCGTAAACCCTGCTTCACGCGAAACCTCGGAGACCGATAGGTCCGTGGTGGCAAGAAGTTCCTTCACTTTCTCGATTCGCACTCGCCGGATTTCCGCCGCCGGTGATGTTCCCAAGACTGCCGCAAATCGCTGCTCAAGCATCCGGCGTGAAATCGGGACGGCTTGCAACACATCTGCCACGTTGATTCCCTTGTGAGCCTCAGCGCGAATGAACTGAATCGCCCATGTGAACAGCGGGTCACCGATCGCAAGGACTGCCGTTGAGCGTCGCTCTTGTACGCGAACGGGAGAAATTTTCGTGACCGCGATGGTCGGTATCGGCCCTGACATCAATGACGCCAGTTGCTCGACCGCAACGGCGCCGATTTGCTCGCATGCCAATTCGATGCTACTGATCGGTGGGTCTGCGATCTCACACAACAGGTCGTCGGTGTCGCCGGCAAGGATCGCAACATCCTGAGGAACACGCACGCCAATTTCCCGGCACACCTCGGTCAATTGCAGCGCCGGATGTGGGTCCGCCGCGAAGATCGCGATGGGATATGTCATCGCTCGGACCCATTCCGCGGGACCACCGGCGACCGCCTCGGATCCGTCTGATCGGGTCGTGTAAACGTCACACGGAAAACCGGCTTGCCGGATCACACTGACGAATTCCTCGCCACGATCATCCGAATACCTTTGACTTGGCGGAGCGTAATAAGCAAATCGTTCGTAGCCTTGTTGGCGAAAATGCTCCCACGCCAAAACAGCTCGCTCACGATCGTCGGTTACGACGCGGGCGCACCAAGCCTGTCGAATACCCCAAGACGACACATTCACGGTGGGAAGGTTGATGGAGCGCGCGTGGCCGGCGGTCAAATCGTCCCGTAGCGCCGTGATCAAGCCGTCGCCGTTCCACCCGCTCGGGACTCGCAATCGCCACTGCTGATCTCTCGGAGCAACCAACAATCGCCAACGGTAGTGCTCTCGCACCGCATTGGCGATTCCGGCGATCACCCGACGACCCCATGTGTCTTCTGTATCGATCAGAAGAACAATCTCACGTTCGGTGGGCCGTCGTTCGGTCGAGATACTTTGCTGGGTCAATTGCGATTTACCCTTGACGGGAACAAAGCACTGAGTCGGACAATCTTTTGCCAGACGACGAATCCTCCTCGGTGTCGCAAAACAACAAATGATTTGCGCATTCTCTCGCTCACCGAGCACGTCGCATGGCGTGGCGAACAGTCTAACATATCGTCTCCGCAACGGACCCACCGTCGCACTGGGCGGCACGCGCCCACCTGCAACGGATCACGTTTATCGAGAGCGAGATGCAAGAAGATATTTATCAATATCGTGAAGTCCTCACTTCGGCGAGACGAATTGTCCTGCTCACGCAAGGACACACGACGCTTGCTGACGCCAAGACGGCGGCAAATTTGATTCGCTATCGACGCGGTGACATCGTGGGTGTCTTGGACAGCGATACGGCCGGACTTTCAACGCGTGAACTACTCGGTGTTCCGTTCGATGTGCCCATTGCAGCCGACTTGGAGTCGCTCATGCCTGCCGATACTTTGGTCATCGGCACTGCGATCGCAAGCGGTGCCCTAGGGCCTCAGTTTCGACATGGGGTTACGGCGGCGATCGATCGCGGACTCAACATCGTTTCGGGTTTGCACGTTTTCCTGAACGATGATGAGGCGTTGGTCGAACGAGCCACTCGTTCAGGTAGCCGCTTGATCGACCTGCGACGAAGTCAGCATCGCGAAGTCGCCACACGAAAAGATCTCGATGATCGTTGTACGCGAATCTTGACGGTCGGACACGACTGTGGCTGCGGAAAGATGGTTGCAGGCGTCGAGTTGGACGCGGCACTTCGAAACGCCGGAATCGACTCCCAGTTCATTGCAACGGGTCAAACGGGGATGCTGCTGAGCGGCACCGGTTTGGTCATCGACAGTGTGGTGGCAGACTTCATCGCGGGCGCCGCGGAAAAGCTTGTGCGATCGCATCAAGCCCACGACGTCTTAGTGATTGAAGGCCAAGGGAGTCTTGCGCATCCTAGTTTCTCGGGTGTGACGATGGGTTTGCTGCACGGTTCGGCGCCTCACGCCATGATCTTCTGTTACGAAGCGGAGCGGCCCCATGTCAAAGGATTACCGCATATTCCACTGGTTCCGCTTTCCACGCTGATTCCGTTTTACGAACAATCGGCGGCCTTACTATCTCCGGCTCCCGTGATTGGCGTCGCATTGAATTCGCGACGACTAACCGCCTGCGAAGCGACATGGGAACGCGATCGCCTGCGGGATCAATTGGGTTTGCCCACGTGCGACGTGATTCGCGACGGATGTGCTGAACTAACCGAAGCGATCCGGTGCTTTGTCGATTCACGACGGGTCACCGCCGGTGGCGCGATAAATCACGGCGCCGCACCATCCATCATCGCTTGAGAGCAGTCCCTTGAAACTTGAATGGAAAGTGGTGAACCTTCGCCTCCGGCGACCGTTCCGGATATCGCGTGGGACGAAAACCCATCAGGTGACCGTGATCGTACGCGTGAGTCGTGACGACCTGGTTGGATACGGCGAAGCCTCGCCCAACGAATATTATGGCGTCGACCTCGACCGGATGCAGCAGAGCCTTCGCCGTTGTGCTGATGCGATCCGTGACGTTCATCATCGCGATGCCGATCAAATCCTCGATCTCATTCGGATAGCCTGTGAAGGAGACACCTTCTCGATGGCGGCCTGCGATATCGCCATTCACGATCTGTTTGCCAAGGCGGATTGCGAGGAGCTTTCCGATTGGCTTCAGCACGACGTGTCGATCGTCAAATGCTCATCGCCACCGACATCGATCACATTCAGCCTGGGTTCGATGGATGAAGTTGATGAACAGATCAAAGAGTACGGCGATTGGCCCATCTTGAAGGTCAAGCTTGGAGGACCTTGCGATTTGCAGGTCATCGAGCGGATTCGTGAATGCTCGTCGGCAACGATTCGGGTCGACGCAAATGCCGGATGGACCCCCGACCAAGCGATCCGGATGTCTCACAAACTTGCCGATTTGGGCGTGGAGTTTATTGAACAACCGATCGCCGCGGGAGATTGGGAGGGCCAAAGTCACCTACACAAACATTCCCAGCTCCCGTTGATCGCAGATGAAAGTTGCGTGCGAGCCGCTGATATCCCGCGGTGCGTGGGTCTGTTTGATGGAATCAACATCAAACTGGGCAAGTGTGGCGGAATTCGCGAGGCCTGCCAAATGATCCGAGAAGCCAGAAGTTTTGACCTTCAGACGATGATTGGATGCATGACGGAATCGGCAATCGCGATGGCCGCTGGCCGATCCCTTGCTTCGCGAGTGGACCATGTCGATCTGGACGGTTCGACATTGCTGGCAAACGACACAACAAGCGGATTTTCCGTCTCGAAGGGCCAAATTTCGAAACCGTTCGGATACGGTCTGTGTATCGAGACACGATGGCTCGATTTGCCGTTGCTACCAAGTGAGAACTGAACGATGAGATGTCCTCGATTGACTGGTTTTCTTTTCTGCCTGCTCGTCGTGAATGCAGAGCAATGTTTGCTTTCACCGGCGTGGTCGGATGAGACCTTCAGTCTTGTCTTGGTGGGCGACACCGGACATGGTGAAAATTATCAAGAGTATCGATCACAGCAGGGGCAATCCGATGTATTGACCGAGCGAGGATACGACGCACCGCTGGCTGAACTCAAGCCTTTGCTCGATGGCGCGGACTATGTGATCGCGAACCTCGAAACACCTGTTGTCACGCCCGAAGCGGCAACCCACCCGCCCTATCCGAGCAAAGATTACTCGCACTGGACTGACCCTCGCCTGGCGCTTCCGGCCCTCCGCAAGGCGGGCATCAACGCGGTTTCGCTGGCGAACAACCACGCAATGGACTACGCGACCGATGGCCTGAATCAAACGCTTGACCATCTCGCGGAAGCGGAGATTCATTCTTTCGGCGCGGGACGCAGTCTTGACGAGGCGAGCCGTCCGTTATCGATCCAACTTCCTCCAGACGCACCTTGGTCTTCGGTCGAAGTGATCGGCGTATTTGAATATCGCAAGAGTTACGACGAAAACTACGCGTTCTACGCCGGTGCCGAAAATGGTGGCACGTGTCCGCTGGACTTCGAGCGATTGCAAGGCCAGATTGCGACGCTCAAAGCTCGCCAGAAAGCACCGTTGGTGATTGTGTATCCGCACTGGGGATCGAACTACAAATGGCGGGACGCCTCGCAAATTAAATATGCAGAGGACATCGTTAGCGCAGGGGCGGACCTCGTTGTCGGGCACGGTGCACACATGATTCAAGAGATTGAGGTGATCGGCAGCAGGAGCGTTTTCTTCAGCCTGGGAAACTTCATGTTCTTGTCCAACGGTCGTTACAAAAAATTGCAGGCACCGCCCTACAGCGCCGTTTTGTGGCTCGAAATTCCTGTCGGGCGCGATAGCCCGAAGCTGCTCGAAGCACGCTTGTATCCGATCGTGACGGATAATTTGCGAACGGACTTTCGCAGTCGCCCCGTCGATTCGCATGAGTTCGACGATTTTCAAAATCAGCTACGGCCGAGGTGCCAAGGATGGTCCGCAGGGACTGACCAGCGAGGCCATCATTTGACGTTTATGGTCGAGACGGATTCGTCGCGCTGATCGGTATTCTGATGGGCCGTCGGTTGGGTTGGGGTCCGGTCGCTTGCGCTTACGGCTGGTATGTCGCACTGACGGGTATTCTGTTGAACCGGTTACCACGAACACCTTAGGCGCCGCAGAAGGCGTCGGATCGCCTCCTGGTCCGCGGGTCGGCGGCGAGCGATGATGGCGGGTTAATGGTCCGCACCCGAGACTGAAAGCGATTCTGAATTGGGATCTCCCGAGACGTCCAAAGCCCCGAGTTGGTGGATTCGCCGACACGCATACATTGCTGTCATCGCGCTGCTGTGCATCGCGGCTTACCTGTTATTTCGATTCGCCTGGGGGCTGCCGGAGGCCGCTCAATGGTCCCTCTGGATCGCGTTGGGCATTGGTGGTCTGCCGCTGGTGGTCGAGTTGGCCGTCCGCCTCTTTCAGCTGCAGTTCGGTTCGGACCTGTTGGCTGGCATTTCGATCGTCACGGCGGTGCTGCTGGGCGAGTACCTCGCGGGGACTTTGGTCGTGCTGATGCTCTCGGGCGGAGCCGCACTGGAATCGTTTGCGGTCCGCAGGGCATCTTCAGTACTCGATGCACTGGCTCGTCGGATGCCCTCAATCGCCCATCGAAAAGCAGTCTCTGGCATCGATGAGATTCCCTTGCAAGCCATCCAAGTCGGCGATGAGATCGTCGTGCTACCACACGAGGTCTCACCTGTCGATGGCGTCGTCACTGAAGGCCATGGGAGTATGGACGAGGCCTACCTGACAGGAGAGCCGTATCGGGTTTCCAAGTCTGTCGGTTCCGAGGTGCTCTCCGGCGCGATCAACGGCGAGGCCGCACTCAGCATCCGTACGGTGCGATTGCCGGTCGATTCGCGGTACGCCCGTATCATGCAGGTTATGGAGCAATCGCAGCAGCAGCGGCCACAACTTCGAAGGCTTGGCGACCAGCTCGGAGCGTTCTACACTCCGCTTGCCGTGACGATTGCCCTGATCGCCTGGCTGGTCAGCGGAGAGGCAATCCGTTTCCTCGCGGTATTGGTGATTGCGACGCCTTGTCCTTTGTTGATTGCCATCCCTGTGGCGATCATCGGTTCGATCTCCTTGGCTGCGAAGCGGAGCATCATCATCCGCGATCCGGCAGTGCTGGAGCGGATCGGCAGCTGCCGAACGATGATCTTTGACAAGACCGGAACCCTGACCTACGGCAAGCCCAGCCTCGTCGAGCAGCACGTTGATTCAGCGTTTGAGCCTCGCGAGGTTCTGCAACTCGCGGCCAGTCTCGAGCAGTATTCGAAGCACCCTCTCGCGACCCCGGTTATCGAGGCAGCGCGTGGTCTTCCACTGGACTTGCTTGCGGCCGAACGCGTCGAGGAAAAACCCGGCGAGGGGATGCGGGGAACTGTCGCTGGTCGCAGCATCGAAGTCACGAGCGCCAAGAAACTATTGAGAGACCAACCGGGGGCCCGAGCCAACCTACCTCCTTCCGCCGGAGGCCTAGAATGCGTGATTCTGATCGACGGCAGCTACGCCGCGACCTATCGATTTCGCGACGAGCCGCGCGCTGAAGGAGCTGCCTTCATCAAGCATTTGGCCCCCATGCACGGGTTCAAGAAAGTCATGCTTGTGTCTGGCGACCGCCAATCGGAAGTTGAGTACCTCGCCGAGCGAGTCGGAATCAGTGAGGTTCATGCCGGAAAAAGTCCCGAGGAAAAGCTGGTCATCGTCCGCGACGAAACGGCTCGTACGCCGACCGTCTACGTCGGAGACGGCATCAATGACGCACCGGCGATGGTCGCCGCCACCGTCGGCTTGGCAATCGGCCAGCGGAGCGAAGTGACGACCGAAGCGGCCGGAGCCGTGCTGATGGATAACAGGCTGGGCCGCGTCGACGAACTGCTGCACATCGGAGTGCGAATGCGGAGGATTGCATTGCAAAGCGCTGTCGGAGGTATGGCGCTCAGCGTGGGGGGAATGATGCTGGCAGCTTTTGGTTATCTGTCACCCGTTAGCGGAGCCATTGCGCAGGAGGCGATCGATGTCTTTGCGGTGCTCAATGCGCTGCGCGCCGCACGGACACCGCGAGTTCTGGTCGATTTCGAACAGACTCCTCAATCGTCGGACGAACCTAGGAATGTACGCACCCTAGCGTGAGCAGGCTTTGGTGTGCTTGCTCGGTGAATACGAAGATTCATTCGGTCGTTTTGCCGTCGAAGTGCTCGTCGGCGGCTTCCGCTTCCACACCTCCACACGAAAGAATTGAGCGAGGTGATGAACTTCGGCCCCGATCTCTTCCTTGGGCTCAAGCGACATGAGGACGAGTTGGCAGTTCTTTGCCGTATCGAGCACCGGGCGAAAGTCCTCGTTCGCAAGCGACTAAATGCGCCCGAGAAGAAACAGAACAATCAGGATGAGTAGAATCAATCCGACGAGGCCGCCGCCGCCGGCAAGGGTGTTGTTGCCCCTCCGGAAACCATATCCGCCGCCCAGTAGCGAGACGAGCAACAACACGACAAGGATTACCACGATGAGGTTCATGAATCGCTCTCTTTCGATGATTGGGGCACGACTTGGGTACTCCACACTGCATCTTTAAATGACACCGCTTTGGACCGCGACCGATTATCTCCGCCGAGACCAGCAACGGGCTATCGCGGCAAACATGAATCGTCCGTGGTGGAAATCACCACCCGCCCGTTTGCATGGCGGTTTCCGCCATAACGGAATCATCCGACCCGCGATGCCGTTGCCAGGCTGTAACGGCTAGTCTGTCTTTACATGCATCGTGCTGCGGGGGTGCGCCTGCGTGGGACCGCTGGATGCACAAGCCATGAGCCCCAAATCCGCCATCAAAAACGATTCAAATCTTGGGCGCGTCATATCGGTGTGCGGCCGCGTGATCAACGCCGTGTTTTCGGGCCGGC
>JBGTCJ010000146.1:0-4029 GCA_041748895.1 Pirellulaceae bacterium | reverse complement strand
CAATTAGCGGTGCCAAGAATTGGAGCGCCGGTTTCATGCCGGCGCACTACCAGGCGACGGTCATGAAGGCACATGGCAGCCCAATCCTCAACCTAACTCGCCCGGCCGACGTGAGCGACCCCGTTCAGCGCCGCATGCTCGATTCGCTACGCGACTTGAATCGCGAGCACGCATCCACACGCACGGGCAACAGTTCGCTCGATGCGAGAATTGCGAGCTTTGAGCTGGCTTATCAGATGCAGTTTGCGGCACCCGAAGCGGTCGATTTGGCGAGCGAAGATCGCCTCACGCACTCGCTCTATGGGATCGATCGCAAGCCATCGGCAACGTTTGGCAGCCAATGCTTGATGGCTCGCCGATTGGTTGAACGCGGGGTTCGTTTCGTCCAAATCTATTCGGGTGGCAATCACAACGACGACAATTGGGATGCCCATTCGGATCTGGTTGCGAACCACAACCTTCACGCCTCAGAGACCGATGTCCCGATCGCCGGATTGCTCGCGGATCTCAAGCAACGCGGGTTGCTCGACGAAACTCTCGTCGTTTGGGGTGGTGAGTTTGGCCGTCAGCCCACTGCCGAATACGAAAAGGGTACCGGACGTGATCACAATGCCTACGGGTTCACGATGTGGATGGCCGGGGGAGGGATTAAGGGCGGTGTAAGCGTTGGCAAGACCGATGAACTCGGCAGCGCCGCGGTCGAGGATCGGTTCCACGTCAAGCACCTGCATGCGACGATATTGCACCAAATGGGGCTTGACCCGAATGATCTCACGTATTTCTACGGAGGTTTGGATCAGAAGCTTGTGGGTGTCGAGGGGGCATCGCCGATTCGCGAGTTGATTGCCTAGCAGGCAGGGACAGATCGCCCAGTGAGTGGGGGCCGCTCGCCCAGGATGCATCGGCGGACTTTGGCGGACAGGAACGGTCATTGGCGGGCATTGAAACGGGTCATGAATTGACCATACTGCCGGCGATCCATTTCACCGCTCGACCCCGCATCACGAAAGGAACTTCTGTGACGAAACTGTGTCGGTACCTCGACCCGAATCGTCGGCCTGCGTACGCCTTCTATTCACCCGAGGGAATCGTCCCTTTGGCGTCGGTGATGGAAAATGCGCCGACCGATTCGACGATTTTGGGTCGCTTTGGTGAGCTCTCGGCGGTCGCCGGTCGGATCGATTGGTCCGCAGCGATTGAGCGTCCTCGAACGCTTCTGCCGCCGGTTCCGTCGCCCGAGAAGGTGATTTGCATCGGTCTGAATTATCTCGATCACGCGATCGAGACGGGGGCTGAGCCTCCGAGCGAGCCCGTCGTCTTTAGCAAGTTCAACACGGCGTTGATCGGTGACGGTGAATCGATCATCTTGCCGAGGCTCAGCACGCAAGTCGATTACGAGGCGGAACTGGTGGTCGTGATCGGATCGACCGCTCGGCACGTCACGCGAGATGACGCGATGCGGCACGTATTGGGTTATTGCTGCGGGCACGATGTGTCGGCCCGCGATTGGCAAAAGGGGCGTCCCGGCGGGCAGTGGTTGTTGGGCAAATCGTTTGACACGTTCGCCCCGCTCGGACCGTGTCTGGTTTCGAGTGACGCCGTGGGTGATCCCGGGAACCTCAAAGTTGAGATGTATCTCAACGACCAACCGATGCAATCGAGCACCACGGCGCAGTTGATCTTCGACATCCCGACATTGATTTCTCACCTCTCGGACATCTTGACGCTCAAAGCAGGCGACCTGATCTTCACCGGGACACCGCCGGGGGTGGGGGCGGCAAGGAACCCGCCACGGTTCCTGGGTGATGGCGACGTCTGCCGCATCGAGGTCGAAGGGATAGGGTCACTAGTCAACCGTTGCATCAGCGAAACTGCGCAGGATTGATCACCCATTTGCAATTGGGATCGAGCTGCAGGGTTCAGTCTACTGGGCGGTGGAGCGCGATCCTTGCGGGCTTCCGGCGATCGGGCGATTCATCGGCAGCGGGCGTGCCGCGGTTGCATACCCGCGCCGATAGAGGTGCTCTTTGAGTCGGCGGAAGTCGGCGAAGCTGTCGGGATAGACCCAAACGGTGATCGTCGTTTTGTCGGGCGATCGTCCGGCCAATTCGATATCCAGTTGGGTTCCTCCACCGGCAATCACCCGATCGATCGGTGTGCCGTGGGGCTCGCTCAGCGGCTCGATCACCATGTTGACCAGTTCGATCCGCGTTGCCATCCCAACCCGACCGGCTTGCGAGACCATTTCTTTGGACCGGTCCATTTCGTACCGTGCGACGTAGCCCTGAAAAGGCCCCACGGCCGAGTCCATCCGCCCCTCGCGATTGCCTAGCGCTGACCTCTGGAAATCGTTTCGAATTTCTTGAACGAGGCGATCGATCGGCACGACGGACAAAAGGCCTCCCTTGAGCCGGAAGTGGAGTTCCTCACCGAAAACGGTCTTGGCCATTGGCGTGGGCAAGTGGGCGACCGCAACGATCGGTTCGGGCGTTGATTCCATCCGCAGGCGGGCCGCGCGAAGCTGTTCCCACTGTTGCTCCAACTGCAACCGTTCGGCCTCCTGCTGGGCTCGCGCGACCACCCGAGAGTCGAGGGTTTGCTGCTTTTCCTGCCAAGCCTGTTTGGCGACTTCCAGCAAGTCGAGCAGGCGAGCCCGTTGTTCCTTGATCGCCTCGATTCTCGCGTCGCTTTGAAGGACGGTCGCTTCGAGCCGTTGCGATTCGGCGAAGGCCGCGGAGGCTCGCTGGGTCTCCGTTTCCAAAGCGTCGAGTTGCTCCTGAAGCGCCTGATCCTGATCGAGCGACAGTGGCGGCTGGGGACGCATGGAATGCGCGGCCTGCGCATTTAGGTTCTGTTCGATAATGGCCTCGGCGACTTTCTGAGACTGACTGCCCAGAACAACCACCAGAATGATCAAGATTCCAACCAGGTTGGCGACAATGTCGAGAAAGGCGTCGTGGCCAAGTTGCGGTCCGCTGGCACCACGGCGGGCGAGTTTGCTCATGGCACCCTCCTCGCCTGGAGTTCAAGCCCACTGCCGTGCAACAATCCACGCAGCTGTTCGTATCGGGCTTCGCCGCCCGGGCGGACGCCAACGTCGAGCATCGGCTGCCACCTCGCCTCCTGCATCGCGGCGCCCCACTGACTGACCCGGTCACGCACCGCCGTGGCGAGTTCGAGAGAGGCGCGGTCGAGATTCCCATCACTAAAGCCATAAACATGAATCGCGCCGCGACCGCCCTCGGGCAGCAGAACCAATCGATCGCTGTGGCATTCGACTCGGATCATTCGCACCATCGACGTGGTTTGGCCCGATGCGTAGTGCGATGGCAGCGCCCAGTTCTTGCCACCTCGAGTAACCTGCGACGAAGGGGGTGGGTTGACCTGGATGGTGGGAATCGATGGTTGCGTCAAGTCGTCGTCGGCCGGTGGGGGCGGTACCGATGGATCGGTCATCCTCGGTGAGTCCTGCGACATGCCCGAGGCTTGTGACCCACCCAGCGGTGCATTGGGATCGCTCGAGCCGCTTCCGTGGGCCGAGCGGAATTCGATGTCCGAGACGGGAGCGGAAGGGTCGATCGAACCGGGGTCTTTGGCTTGCATTGCAGGATCCGCGGTGAGACTCGGGGGATCGCTCATCGGCGGGAACTCACTGCTTGCGAGCGGCCCACCACGAGAGTCCGGCGTGTCGGCTGAGCCACCCGGGGATGAGGCTCCGCTTGTGGAGACGGGATTCTTTGTTTGCGACGATCCGACTCCTGACCCGGTGGATCGATTCTCCGGTACCGTCGCATACCTAGCGTTGGTTTCGCGATCCTGATAGTCACGAAACGATCCCTCCAGCGAGCCACGTTCCATTTTGGCCGTGGACAGGACGGGCGGATTGGCGAGGTACTTCGAATTCGATGTGGATTCGCCACCTGCGACGGACTCCTGCGGGGTATCGGCACCCGACGCATCGCCGATGGACGTCCCCTCGCGGAGCCCCGACAGTCCGCTTCGCCCGGCCCCGCCGCCGCCTCGTCCGCC
>JBGTCJ010000145.1:0-3146 GCA_041748895.1 Pirellulaceae bacterium | reverse complement strand
GGAGCAGCTTGCCGCGCAGCAGAAGCTCGATGCGAAAATCGAGTCCTTGCCAGTCGACGCTGCGGGTCATCAAGCCATGAAAGGCGAATGTGTCGTTGGGGCAGGTTGAGATACCCAAACGAATGACGGGACGATCGGGTTGGGTCATGATGAGCCGTCGATGATCTCAAGGGCAATCTCGGTTGCCGACGCGATTGCCGCGTCGACGCACCAGTGGTCAATTCGTCGGTCGCCAGCGCGGTTGGAAAGGCCGCGAACGATGGTCAACGGAACCCGATGCAGACGGCACACCATCGCCACCGCAAAGCCTTCCATTTCCTCGGCCAGCGCATCGGGAAACCTCTTCCGACGCTGCACGGCCTCCGCCGGGTCGGCCGAAGCCGCGCAGGCACTCACCAGGGCGCCGCGACTGGCGTGATGCTTCGAAAGTTCGATCGAGTCGCCGATCGTTTCGCCCGTTTCGTTTCCAGTCCATTGGTGCCACCCCAGCTGGCCGGCACTGCGATGACCGGCACCCGAACCGACGCCAATCCCGTCGCAGACGACCCGCTCAAACGTCATCGCCGATCCCAATGGCAACGAATCGTCGAGCGAACCGGCTATTCCGAGCAGAAGGACTCGAGTCGCGCCGAGTTCAGCGATCCGCTGGGACGCCCGCGCCGCGGCCGAGACCAATCCGAAGCCGCACAACTCGATCGACCACGTCTCGGGGATCCGCTTGGATGCCGGAACCCGCAACATCACTTGCCGTTCCATTTCGGTTGGGATCAAAAACAGATCGGGCATGGGCGCGAGCGGAATTAACGGGTGGGAGGATTGGGGTCAAAGGAAACCGCAAAAGCAGCAAGTTTTGTTGAAGGCTTCGTCAGCCCCGCAGACCCCGTGGGGTAGAGTAGCGGGACTTCCTTAGCTTACCGCTGCTCGGTCCCCATTTTTCACCGGTGCCCGCTCCTAGCTGACACTCGACTCTTCCCAAGGGAGAGTGACGGACATCCGGGTCGACGCTTGATTGGGAAACTGCACGCCCCTTCCAATGGGAGAGACCATGAAGACGAAGGTAACCGAATCGATCGGTTTTCTCCGCACGACCGCGATTGGCGGAATTTTCTTTTTGTTTCCATTGATCGTTGTGGGCGCGCTGCTGGGCCAAATGCTGCAGGTCATTTGGGGTGTCGCACGTAGCGTCGATGCTTGGCTGCCGCTGCAATCGCTGCTGGGCTACTGGCTGCTGCTGATCGTCGGGATCGCCGCGATCGTCGCCAGCTGTTTCGTGGCTGGAATATTTGCCAAACGCGCGCTCGCTCGTCGTTTCACCGGATACGTCGAAAAGTATTTGCTGACCTTGTTCCCCCGCTACGCGATCTTCAAGGAGCAGCTGAGCGGGAATCTTGGAGGCGAGGTGATGCAGAACCAACTCAAGCCGGTCCTGATTAGCCTTCATGACACCATGCGATTGGGGTTCGAAGTCGAGCGATGCGGCGACGGTGAGAGCGCCGCCAGCCGCGTGACCGTCTTCCTTCCCGGGGCCCCTGACCCATGGAACGGACAGATCGCTATGGTCGCCGCGCGACAGGTTCGGACTTTGGATGTACCGTTCTCCGAGCTGTTGGCCACGTTCGAACAACTTGGAAAGAACTCCGCCAGAGTCGCCACCCGCCTTTTCGACGCGAACCATTCCACCACGCCGACGAGGTGAACAACCCTCACACGGTGGAACCGCTTCGGCCGTGCCGTCGACGGTCGGCCTCGCTGAGCATCGCTTTGCGGATTCGGATGCTAGTCGGCGTGACCTCGACCAGTTCATCATCTTCGATGTATTCAAGTGCCGCCTCGAGCGACATGATTCGGGGCGGCTTGAGAATCACATTCTCATCGCTTCCCGAGGCGCGCATATTGGTCAGCTTCTTCTCGCGGCATGGGTTGACGACCAAGTCGTTGTCGCGGGCGTTCTCACCCACAATCATCCCTTCGTAGATCACCTCTCCGGGACCAACGAACAACTCGGCGCGGTCCTGAAGGGCGAATAGCGCAAACGGCATCGCCTTGCCACTGACCATCGAGACCAACACGCCGTTGGAGCGCTTGGGGACATCGCCCTCGACGTTCTGGTATCCGCGAAAGCGGTGATTGATGATCGCGGTTCCACGCGTCGCGTTGAGTAGCCTGGTACGCAAACCGATCAGACCGCGCGCTGGGATCGTGAATCGCAGCAGACTGAACTCGCCACGTTGCTGCATCTCGTCGAGCTGTCCGCGCCGGTGACCGACCAACTCCATCACCGGGCCCATGTTCTCAGTCGGGACCTCCACCGCGAGCGTCTCGAACGGCTCATGCTTGCGTCCATCGATCTGCTTGAACACGACTCGCGGTTTGCCGACGCTGAGCTCAAATCCCTCGCGCCGCATGGTCTCGATCAGAATCGCCAAGTGCAGCACGCCCCGGCCACGCACCGCGTACCCCTCCGTCCCCTCGACCGGGTCGACGCGAAGAGCCACATTTCGCTCGAGCTCTTTCTCGAGGCGTCCCTTGAGTTGCCGCGTGGTCACGTATTTGCCTTCGCGACCGACCATCGGTGACGTATTGACACTGAAAACCATCTCGAGCGTCGGTTCGTCAACGGCCAACCTCAACATCGCGCTGCCGATGTCGACCGCGGTGATCGTGTCACCGATCTCGACGTCATCGAGCCCCTCGATGGCAACGATGTCCCCAGCGTGCGCCACCTCCGTCGGCATCCGCCCGAGTTTATCGAACACGTACAGCCCAGCAATTTTTTTCCGATTCACCTCGTCGTGGCCGTGCAAATCGATCATCTGCCCGCCCTTGATCTGGCCTGCCTGAATTCGACCGACAGCGATTCGCCCGACGTACTCGGACCAATCGAGCGTCGTGACCATCATCTGTAGCGGAGCATCCGCATCGACTTCGGGTCCAGGCAGACCGTCGACCAAAAGGTCCAGCAGCGTGAACATGTCGTCGGTCGGTGCTGCGGGGTCGGTTGTTGCGTAACCCTCCTTGGCCGAGGTAAACACATACGACGCGTTGTCGAGTTGATGCTCGCCCCCGAGTTCGGCAAGCAACTCGAGTGCCTCGTCGAGCGCCTCACGCGGCCTTCCATCGGGGCGATCGACCCTGTTGATCACGAC
>JBGTCJ010000144.1:0-10599 GCA_041748895.1 Pirellulaceae bacterium | reverse complement strand
CGCGAGCTGGAAAAGCGAGCTAGCGGCGACCGGTTTCGCGGCTTCGCGGGTCAATGAGTTCGGTCCCGGCGCGTTTGCGGAGAATCTAACCGTCGATGGCCTTGATGAAGCGACCGTTTGTCTCGGCGATACCTATGGCATCGGCACCGTACGGCTGCAGGTCAGCCAGCCGCGCCAACCGTGTTGGAAGATCAATCGTCGCTGGCAAGACCCGTCGTTGCTGAAACGAGTTGCAGACACTGGCCGCACGGGTTGGTACCTCCGCGTCTTGGAGGAAGGGTATCTGCAGAGCGGCGACACGGTCGAGCTGATTGATCGGCCCCACGCCGAATGGCCGATATGCCGAGCCAATGACATCTTTTTTGGCCGCGAGACCGACCAATACGTCGCGATGGAATTGCTTGGAATCGATCTGCTCGCGGCTGCATGGAAAAAAGGCCTTGTCGCCTAGTCGACTTGAGCTCGGCACTGCAACGATCCTTTGACCAAGGTCGAGCTAGAAGCACCCCTGGTGGGGGTAGGGTGCGACCGTTTCAACGTTTACGCGTTTCGGCCGGATCGACTAGAATTTGGACTAGGCAACCCCCGAAGCTGGGGATGGAACATTTTCGGCGAGGTAGCGATGGCATTCTTAATCACTTGTGAGCATGGCACGAGCCAGATCCCAGAGTGGTTAGAGGGGCGGCTGGACCGGGGCGACGGACAATCGGCCGATTCAACGATTTCAGGGGCTGATTCGATGGATTCAGCGCCCGGCACTTTGCGGGCTGACCAGGCTTTGCTGGCTGACGAGGGCGGGGAACCAGATCACCTCTGGGTCGACAGCGGCGCGCTCGACGCGGCGAAGCTGTTGGCAAAACATCTGCGGTGTCCATCCATCGTAGCCCCGTATTCCAAGCGGGTCATTGACGTCAATCGGTCGCTTCATGCGCGTGGGCTTTTCTCCTGCATGACAAGGCGTTTGCCCGAGCCGATACGGACGCGAATGGTTGACGAGATCCATCGCCCGTACCGCGACAGGGTTCGCAGCACAATCGATTCCCTGCTCAAAAATGACGACCTTGTGGTTCACCTATCGGTGCACTCGTTTTCGCCGTTTCCGCGAGACGCTCAGGAGGTGACCGGCGACGACCGAATTGGGACGGCTCGCCGTACGGACATCGGACTGTTGTATGACCCCTCTCGGCTTTTGGAGCGTGATCTCTGTCTTGATTGGTACGAGGCGCTGTACTGGTCGCTGCCGATGCTTCGCGTGCGTCGGAACTATCCGCGGCGCGGAACCAGCGACAGCCTTACGCGTTCGCTTCGGGAGACGTACGACCCATCGGTTTACCTTGGGATCCAGTTGCAGCTAAACCAGGCCTGGTGCACGCGGCAATTGCCCATACGTCGGAAGGTCTTTAAGGGGCTCGCCGAAACGCTGACGCGAGTCTGCTCAGGCGGCGAGACCGATGGCATCACGGCCGTCGTGGCCTAACCAGAAGCAACCTTCACACGGATCTTCTTTGTCTGACCGATCGACAACTGCCGTTGCCGTTTCCTTTGTGATCCCGTTGTTGAACGAGCAGCATTCGCTCGCGACGCTTCACCAGAGAATTAAGAGCGTCACCGATCGGCTTTCGCTCCAGTACGAGATCGTTTTTGTGGACGACGGATCGACTGACGATTCTTGGATCGAAATCGAGCGGCTTTGCAGCAGCGATCCTCGAACGCGAGCGATTCGGCTTCGGAGGAATTTCGGAAAAGCCGCGGCATTGGCAACTGGGTTCGAAGCCGCCGAGGGAGCAGTGTTCATCACCCTCGATGCCGATCTTCAGGATGATCCCGACGAGATCCCGCGATTCCTTGAAGCGATTGACGGTGGCTTGGATGTGGTCAGCGGTTGGAAACGTGTGCGTCACGACCCGTGGCACAAGACGCTACCGAGTGCTGTCTTCAACGCTTTGGTCTCTCGTCTCACCGGCGTTCGATTGCACGATCACAATTGCGGCTTCAAAGCGTACCGACGCGAGATCTTTGATGAAGTGAAGCTCTACGGGGAGATGCACCGATTCATTCCGGTTTTGGCCGCGGCACGCGGATACCGAGTCGGCGAGATCGAAGTGCTGCATCACGCTCGAGCTCATGGCCATTCAAAATACGGCGTGTCTCGCTTGCTCAAGGGATTTCTTGATTTGATTACGATCTACTTCTTGACCGGCTATTCAGGTCGGCCGCTGCACTTGATCGGCACCGTCGGATTAGTCAGCTTCCTGATCGGAGGCGCTGGACTGGTTTACCTCTCGGCGGCGTGGGTGCTAACGCGTTTGCTGCCGCACGGCACCCCGATCCACTTGCACGAGAAAGCGGTTTTTTACTACTGCATCACCGCCATCCTGCTGGGTAGTCAGTTCCTGGTGGCCGGGCTATTGGCAGAATTGATCACGGCAATCGCGCGACGTTCGAGCCGTCCGGCGTCCGTCGCACAGACGCTGCCGGTTTGCCGCGTAGCGGAATAACGGCAAGGGCGATCGTAGCATGCAATTGGAACGCGGCGACCACTCGTTTACCCCAAGCGTTTCAATTGGCCTACTGATCTTGGTCTCTTTGTCGATCGCCGCCGGTCGGATCGCGGTTGTCAAGAGCCGCGAAGGGGACACGGCGTTTCTGAGCGCCAACGATCGCAGCCGCTGGGCTACCGTCGCGGCGTTGGTCGAAGATGGGACATTTGAGATCGATCGACTTCAGGCGATCACGGATCCCAGCGGTCGACGGCGGCCGTGGCAAACGATCGACCGTGTCCGGCATCAAGGCGCGGATGGGATAGTGCATGATTACAGCAGCAAACCACCGCTATTGTCCGTATTGGTCGCGGCGGCCTATGGCATCGCGCGAGCTTTCACGGGTTGGACGCTGTCCGCAGAACCGATTCTCGTCCCGCGTGTCCTGCTAGCTATCGTGAACTTGCCGATGTTGGCAGTGCTTCTGCTGGCTTCTTGGCGGTCCATCGATCGAAGCCTTGCGTCACCTTCGGCCAAAAAGTTCGCGATGGCGTTTCTTTGTTTCGGGACACCACTGTTGCCAATGACAATCACGCTTGGGAATCATCTGCCGGCGGCCACGGCAACGGCAGTGGTCCTGGCCATTTTTGTCACCTTTGCCGTTCCGCGCCCCACGGCCGACTTTATCGCACCGCTTGGGGGAATCGATAGGGCGTGTTCAGACAACCCGGAGCTCATGTCACCCCGTGCGCTCACAGCAGGATGCGTCGCCGGTTTGGCAGCGGGTTTCGCAGTCGCCAACGACTTGCCGGCACTATCGATGTTGTTGGCATGGGTGGTTCTGTTTTTTGTCCACGCGCGACCGCTGTTGATCACGTTTATCCCTGGCGTGTTGGTCGTGGCCGCAGCGTTCTTCGGCACCAACTGGATCGCTCACCAAAGTTTACGGCCGCCCTACGCGCATCGTTCCGATGGCGGCGTTCTCGTCTCGCTATCGGCCGAATCGGGTCAACCGCCGCCGTTGGACGCCATCTTGGACGCGGCCTCGAAAGTCGGAGGATTGTGGAGCGGCGTGACGGAGGGCGGAGGCGACCGATTCGAATTGCTTCCCACGCTGGATCCCGACCGGTGGATTGTCGAGCATTCCCAAAGTGGGCGCCGGCTGGCGCTTCGTCGCGACCGCACGGGCGGCCCCGCCATCAACGGCGCGGAGTCGCGATGGAACCTTCACGCCTGGGATCATTGGTACGACTATCCCGGGAGTTACTGGACTGGCGAAAGGCATGGCGTGGATCGGGGCGAGCCGTCTCGGGCAAAGTATCTGTTTCATTTAACCTTTGGACACTACGGGATCTTTTCTCTGGCCCCCTTTTGGATTTTTTTTCCTTTGGGCTTTGTGCTTCGCCACTTCGACTCACGGCGAGGTGTTCGCTATCACTTGGCAGCCGCGATCACCACCGTTTCCCTGATTTGCTTGATTTTTTATGTCAGCCGACCCTTGATTGATCGGAACTACGGCGGCGTCAGCTGTTGTTTCCGCTGGGTGATCTGGCTGGCGCCGCTTTGGCTTTGGGTCTCGATGCCAGCGATCGATTGGATGGATCGTGACCGCTGCCGCCGTGGGATCATGCTGGCGCTGCTGGGCTGGAGCATCTTTTCGATAGCGACAACCCTCGAGAGTCCTTGGCAACATCCATGGATCTACCGTTTTTCGTCGCATTTGGGCTGGTTGGAATGACAACGCCAGCGTTACGATCAGGCACGTAAGCCGGTCGTAGCGAAAGGATCTCGTGTCCGCACCGGTGGCCCTTCCTGGATCGCCCTGAACCCCTCGAAACGCGGCATGGCTGCCGAATCTGCCCCATCATCGCCGCGTCGTTCGCGCTGGACGTTGGTCGCGCTGATCATCGCGTTGACCTTCGCCTTTGTTTTGGTCTGGTTACCACAGACCGCTGGGGAGCAGGCACGGCGTTCGCTGCTTGCAAAGTTGCGCGAACACTACCCTGGGCTTCAAATCGACATTGGCTGGGGCCGGCTGGTGTCCGGTGTGGGCGTGGTTTTCGAGGACGTTCGGATCGATCGGCCTGCGGACGCGAATGGCCCGGCGCGGCCAATCCTTCGCATGGATCGCCTGGTGGTTGAAACCCATTGGCATACGGATCAGGCGGCGTCGCGGCTTTCCGACGGGGAATTGCCGCTGGTGGCGAAGCGAGTGGTGGCTCACGGCGTCGAGATCGACCTGTTTTATGAGTCCCACGAGTCGGGTGGCTCAGGGCAAGAAGGACGCGGGGTGTGGTCAATGGAGCGACTCTGGCCTCCACCGCGAATGGGGCCGGCGTGCCCGCGGATCGAAATCTCGCGCGGCCGAGTTCGCGTTCATCCTGACACGGCCGCGAATCCACCACCGAGGTTCTCCACTGGCAACGCAATGGTCTCGCCGATGAGCCGACCGTCGTCGCATCCGGTGCAGTGGCATGACCTGAATTTGGTTGTCAACATCCCGCCCATCGACGATCCCGATCAGGCGACCCACGAGTTCTCCCTCGATGGAGCCGGTGAACTGGTGGATCATTTGAGGATTCGGGGAACGCACCGCGCGGGCACGCTTGTGCTCGTCGGGGCAGCGACGGGGGTACGCACCGATCCTACCATGATGTCCAGGATGCCATCGCCGCTGACACGCTACGTTGCGCCATTGGCGGGGCTGACGGCCAGGGGAGATCTGTCGGGGAAATGCGTCATCGGGCCCAGTGTGCGACCGCGTTGGGAAGCGAAATGGGTCGCACATGACGGCATCCTGTCGCATCCCTCGCTCGCCCAATCGATTCAAGGTTTGCGGGGAGTTGTACGGCTCAGTGACCGCGGTGCCCGGATCGAAACGGTCCAAGCGACCATCGGAGAATCGATCTGTCGGCTTTCAGGCGTGATGGAGGGTTGGGAGGCGGACGCCGATCTGCAGGGACGTGTGGTAGCGACCGACCTGATGCTCGGAGATCAGTTCACAAACCTGTTGCCACCGGCCGCGCGGCAGGCACTTGACGAACTCAAACCGGCGGGCCGTATTCACTTGGACTCGCGACTCGATCGTCGAGGCGGCATTTGGAGGGCCGACGCAGTGGTTGATCTGCTCGGGGTAGACGTCCGTCCCGCGGCGTTTCCCTACCCGATATCCCAACTGGTCGGCAAGCTCCATTTCCGCGATTCGCAGATCTGGTCGGAGCGTCTGAGTGGACGCGTCGCCAATCAGAGGGTCAGCGCGGCATTTCAGAAGGCAGTCAGGTTGCCCGCAAAAGGTCCGGGGTGGATCGAGATCGCCTGCGAAGGACCGATCCCCATCGATGCGACATTTCTGGCCGCGCTCACGGCACGAGGCGAGAAACTCTCGTCACTCGAGCGGGTCGTCCGCTCGCTCGGTCCGCGGGGCGAAGTGCATTTGGTTTCCGGGCGGTTTGCGGTCGATGACCTCGGTCAGAAATCCCACTGTCTCGACCTTCGTGTAGCCGGCGGCAGCGTGCGATACGACCCTTTTCCATATCCGCTGCATCAAATCCAAGGTCGATTGGATGTCGACGAGAAGTCGGTTCGCTTCATCGATTTTCGTGGCAAAAGTAGCAACAATGCGACCGTCCTTTGCGAGGGTATCTTTGAAAAGCCGGTGGCGCACCGCGGGTCTAGCGGCCACGGATCCTCAGCGCGCCCGTGGCAACTTTCTCTCAGCTTCCGCGCTTCCGAGGTGCCGCTTGATGAAACCCTTCGCGCGGCACTGGTCGAGTCGTCACGTTCGATATGGGACGAGCTCTCGCCCACCGGTGTGCTGGATGAAATGGACGTTCACGTGTTGCACGATCAATCGCGAGAGCATCCGAAGATCGAGATCGCGGCACGACAGCGGGAACGTCCTGTCCTCGATAGTCGGACGCTCAGTCTCCGGCCAACGACCATGCCCTATCGCATCGATGTCATTTCCGGAGCCGCACATTTCGATGGCTCGGAAGTGATCATCGAGTCGCTAAATGGTCGCCACGATGCATCGAGAGTATCGGCCGATGGTCGCTGCGCGCCGACGGCCGATGGCCGATGGAAATTGGATCTGAACCTTCGCAGCGGAAGCCGACTGCACTGCGATTCGGAGTGGATTGGTTCGCTTCCGGCTCAAGTCCGCGGGTCGTTTCAAAGACTCCAACTTCGAGGTCCACTCAGTGTCCGGGGAACGACAAGTCTTTTGCTACCCGACGCGCGGCACCCGGAACCGATGATCGCTTGGGGCCTCACCCTGCAGCTCGAGGGCAATCGCATCGGTGATGTCGGCCCCGTTCACGACCTCCGTGGTGAGATCGCCATTCAGGGGCGGCGTGACGGCGCCGGTGTCGTTGCCGACGGGTTGGTCAGCATCGACTCGGTTCACGTCGGCGATCAACAGATTACCGCCATCAAAGGACCGTTCGCGATCCGTGACGACCGGCTGTTTCTGGGAGAGACGCTCACGTTGGTCGACGAACTGGGCGGTGTGAGCTCGGAGGGGCCCATGCCCGCGCCACCCCTGCAGGGCAAGCTCTTCGGCGGCATCATTACCCTGTCGGGCGACATGCTCTTGAGTGACGGAAATTTCGATGTCACCTTCGCCGTGCAGCAGGCCGATGTGGCCACCCTGCTCGCGGACTTGGGCCAGCTTCCATCGGGAATATCCGGCAAAGTCGAAGGCCGTGTTCGACTGGAGGGCACCTTCGGTTTGCCCCATCTACTCAAGGGGAATGGCTCCGCGGTCTTGTCCCAAGCCAACGTCTATCAACTCCCCGTCCTGATTCAGTTTTTCAACCTGCTGCGGATCAAACCGTCGGAGGCCGTCGCCTTCACGCACGGCGATGCCCGGTTCTCGATTTATGGTGACAGCGTGACCTTTAGCCAGTTGCAGCTCTGGGGCGACCTGATCGCCGTCCATGGAACCGGGACCATGATCCGGGGCAAAGAGATCGATCTATCGTTCAATACCCGCGTCAGCCCGCAAAATGAGTGGGACCGCCTGGTTCGTACCTTTGGCGATCATCAGTACACACTTTGGACGATCAATGTGAAGGGGTCCCTTGCCAATCCCGCCATCGAACGTCGCGCGCTCGATGCAGTCAATGACACGCTCGAGCGAATGTTTCCCGGCATCGCCGATCCGATGCCGCCTCGAACACGACTCGGCAGACTCGGGAAGCGGTGGATCGATTAGTCAGCCTCAGTTTGTCGCCGAACACCACCCAGGAGACCCGTGATGAACGTCTCAGGATTCACGCCGATCGCATCAGCCATCGCGGCGACCGAGCGAGCCGCAGCCACGGAGGTCGCTCGATCGGGTGTGGAGACCAAAACCGGACCAAGCTCTGGGGGTGACACTTCCGTGGACCCGACCGTGCAGATCCAAAGGGGAGGCGGCGCCGAAGATTCGGGTGCCGACGGCCGGCAAACGCTCGATACCTTCGAACGCCAAAAGGACGATTCGAAGCAGTCCGCCGAACCGCAGGAGGAATTGATCGACTCGAACGATGTGCCTTCCGAAGTATCAACGGACGATTCTCAAGCAGGCCGCTGGTTGGACCTTACCGGCTAAAAGTGGGTTTGCCGGGCGGCCAACCATGAGGTTGCCCCCGCCCGACAGTCCAGCGACGCGACGGATCGTCCGATGGCCCAGCGGCGTGTACGATGTCAGCCGGCACGAACGCGGTCGCAGCGTTCCTCAGTTTGTTTCGGTCCCTCGTCAGATCCAGAACGCGGATGCTTCGTTTCACCAAAATGCATGGTGCCGGTAACGACTACGTCTACCTCTCGGGGTTCGACCAATCGCTACCCAACGACCTCCCGGAGCTCGCACGAAGATTGTCGCATCGCCGCTTTGGCGTTGGCGGCGACGGAATGATCTTGATCCTGCCAAGTGAACACGCCGACGCCAGAATGCGGATGTTCAATGCCGACGGCAGCGAAAGCGAAATGTGCGGAAACGGAATCCGCTGCGTCGCCAAGTTCGTTCATGACCATGGGATCGCGCGGAAACGCGAGCTCAAAATCGAGACTGGTGCGGGTCTGCTCGACCTCACACTCGAGGTGACGGAGGACAAAGTGACGGGGGTCACCGTCGACATGGGCCAGCCGATTTTGGAAGCCTCGCAGGTCCCGACCACCGTGCTGCTTAACGGTCCGGTGATCGAACATCCCATCGCGATTGGTGATCGAACCTTGAAGGTGACCTGTGTCTCGATGGGGAACCCGCATTGCGTAATCTTCGTCGACTCGGTGACCGACGACCTGGTGCTCGGCTTGGGCCCGATGATCGAGACCGATCCGCGTTTCCCGCGACGGACGAACGTTGAGTTTGTGGAGGTTATTCATCGTGGCGAGGTCCGCCAACGGACTTGGGAACGTGGCAGCGGCGAGACTTGGGCCTGCGGGACGGGCGCCTCGGCGGTTTGTGTCGCGGGCGTGCTTGCCGGCTTGACCGACGCAACAATCCTCAACCACCTCACCGGTGGTGACTTGACCCTCCACTGGGATCGTGATCAAAACCGCGTGCTGATGACCGGAGGAGCCGTCGAAGTGTTTGAGGGAAATTGGCCCGATGCCAACGACTGACCCTTGGATGGACCAGACGCCAGCGACCCTGAGCGTCTCGGAATTGACCGCCCAGCTCAAGGGAGTGATCCAGGAGTGTTTTCCGGCTGTCTGGGTGGAGGGAGAGATCTCGAACCTGACGCGCCACCGCAGCGGTCACGTTTATCTCAGCCTTAAGGATCATGCGGCGCAAATTCGAGCCGTGATCTGGCGCGGGACCGCATCGAAATTGCCGTTTCGGATCGAGGAGGGGCAACGTGTGATGGCTATGGGTGGCGTCGAAGTCTACCCGCCTCAGGGAAGTTACCAACTGATCATTCGCAAACTCGAACCACAAGGTATCGGTGCACTACAGCTAGCTTTCGAACAACTTCGCAAACGGCTCGACGCAGAAGGTCTGTTCGATCCATCCCGCAAGTTATCGATCCCACACGTGCCAAGGCGAATCGGATTGGTGACCAGTCCGACCGGGGCGGCGGTGCGGGACTTCCTGCAAATTGCATTGCGTCGGTGGCCCGATCTCGATGTCACGATCATCCCTGCCAAGGTACAGGGTCCCGGCGCCGCGCAAAGCATCGTTGCGGCGATCACTGCGGCCCATCGCATCCGGCCGGCTCTTGATTTACTGGTTGTGACCCGCGGCGGTGGATCGTTGGAGGACCTTTGGTGCTTCAACGAAGAACCGGTCGTGCGCGCGATCGCGGCGTGTCGATTGCCGGTGGTTTCAGCGGTCGGACACGAAATCGATGTCACCCTCGCCGATTTTGCAGCGGACCTTCGCGCGTTAACACCCAGCGATGCGGCGCAGCGCGTGATCGCCGATCGCGCGACCCTCATCGAAGAACTTCGGCAGTGCCACCAGCGCATGCGGCGTCCGATCGATGACATGATTCGATACCGTCGCGAACAGTTGCGGCAAATCAGCGACCGAGCTGCATTCAAGCGGCCCTTCGACGCCATCCACCTCCGCGCTCGGCAACTCGACGAATTCGACTCTCGCGCCCGCCGTGCGATTCGCACCCGGTTGGCCATGGCCCAAAGGTTGGTCGCGCAGCATGCAGCGACGCTATCAGCGCTGAGTCCGCTGGGCGTACTCGCGAGGGGTTACAGCATTACGCAACGGTTCGCCGATGGCAGCGTTCTGCAAACAGCCGACGAGGTACAGGAAGGCGACTGGCTTATCACAAGACTAGCCCGCGGGACGCTCTACAGCCGCGTTGCCAATCGGCCCAGCGGCCCCCCCGTCGAACCCTAGGCCTCGACGCCCACACCCCCGCATCGAATACCTATTGCACAAGATGCCACCCACCTTTCATCAGAATGCACAAGGTGCCACCCATCTCTTTGTGCAGTACGTAACAGAATGCACAAGGTGCCACCCATCTCTTTGTGCAGTACGTAATGCTTAACACAATGCAATGCATAAGGCGCATAAGGTGCCACCCACCTTTTGTTCATCACCATCAGAAGGTGCCATCCATCTTTTTGTTGGACTTTTGCAGAGCTCTCTGCTTCAATTCGGAAATCCACA
>JBGTCJ010000143.1:0-5352 GCA_041748895.1 Pirellulaceae bacterium | reverse complement strand
TTACCGTTGGCCTCGAGTTCGTCCAGGAGGGCAAGGGCAAACGAAACATTGCCCATGCAGCGTGAAAAAACAACCTCTGAATCGATAGGTGGCGCGGCGATGGCCCGCTCAGTTTGAGGTCGGTTTGGGTCGCAGTCTGGTGATTCAAGAGTCGTCATTGAGCATCTCCTGTTCGCATGAGTAGCCGCCGTAGAATCTAGCTCGTGGAACGGAGGTGCCACGAGACAGCGGTCGAGTATGCGCAAATTGAAGATCCAAGGACGCCGATTCTGTCACTCGACCGGATGGTCCCAGTGGAGAGGCTCGTTCAGTCGCGGTGGCAACAGTCCGATGGAATTTCTTTTTCGAGGATTTGCGTGGCGAAGAGGTTTTGCCGACGTACGTTGCTAGGTTCAAGTGTTACGGCTCGCCTTCGATACACGTGCTCGTCCCCTCGACTGCTGCGTCTTGCAACAACTCGGTACAATGTTCCCAAGCAAGGTCGGTCTCGTGGAACGAGACGGCCCGAACGGATCTCTTTTGCGAAAGTCCGAGCCATGACTGTTGGCAACCCGGTGCCCCATGCTGATCTGGCGGCAATTCTGAATGCCGCAGGCACGATGATGATCGCGTGCGATCTCGACGGAACCGTGCTGGTGTTCAATCCGGCTGCCGAGCGCTCTTTGGGTTGGTGCGCGGAGGAGGTCGTTGGCCAGCACACCCCCGAGCTCTGGCATGATCGCGACGAGATCATTCAGCGCGCCGCAGAGCTGCAGGTCGAGTTGGGCCGCGACATTTCACCGGATTTCCGAGTGTTTGTGGTTAAGATCGAAAAAACAGGCACTCCTGAGCAGCGTGTTTGGACCTACGTCCGCAAGGACGGCTCGCGCATTCCGGTCGAACTCGTGGTCTCGGCAATTCTCGACGCATCGGGGGCTGTGAGCGGCTACCTGGGAACCGCGATTGACATCAGCCAGCGAGTGCAAGCTGAGCAAGAATGCGACCAATTGTTCAACCAGTCGCTGGATATCCTCTGCGTTGCCAGCAACGACGGCTATTTCAAGCGCGTCAATCCGACGTTCACTCGCATGCTGGGGTGGACCAGCCAGGAACTGCTGGCTCGTCCCTTTCTCGACTTGGTTCATCCGGATGATCGACACGCGACTCAGCAAGAAGTTGACAAGCAGACCGCAGGACAGCCAACGCTGACCTTTGAGAACCGATATCTGTGCAAGGACGGCTCGTGGAGACTGCTTTCCTGGACCAGCGCGCCTCAGTCAGACGGACGGATGTTCGCCACGGCGCGGGACGTAACGCAACTGCGTCGCGCCGAAGAAGATTTGCGAGCGAGCCAGCAGGATTTGGCCACCACGTTACGTTCCATTGCAGATGGTGTGATCGCCACCGACGCACGGCGACGGGTTACGCGGATGAATCCGGTCGCCGAGCAGATGACAGGATGGCGGGAAGAGGAAGCGATCGGTCGGCCGATTGAAGAAGTATTTGTGATTGAGCACGAGGTGACGCGGCACCGCACTGCGATCCCAGTCGATGAAGTACTCGCCACCGGCACTGTACAAGGATTGGCGAATCATACGGTGCTGATCGCTCGAGACGGTGTGGAACATCCGATCACCGACAGCGCCGCACCGATCCGTGATCGTGCGGGGAACATATCTGGCGTCGTGCTGGTGTTTCGGGACGCCAGCAATGAGAGGAAAATCGAAGAAGTACTGCAGGATCTCAACGATAACTTGGAACAGCGGGTTGCTCAGAGGACGGAAGAGTTGGCCAAGGAGCAGCGACGACTCCGGTATGGCAACTTGGTACTTGAATCGATCGCCTCGGAAGCAACGTTCTTCGAAACTTTGGATCTGATCGTGCGGTTCGTCAAGGAAGAGAACGCGGCAACGAGTTGCGGAATTCTGTTGTTTGATGATGAAGCCACCCGACTGCAGCTCAGCGCGAAATGCGATTTGCCCGAGGACTTCGAAGAAGCGCTCGTTCGGCCTCGCCGCGGTGAACCCGCCAATTGGATTTGGCAGGCGATCTTATCTGGCGAACGTGTCTTTACTGAGAATTTTACAGAGCTGACCTCCGTCGGCAGCGGAAATGGGCGATCCGGCTGGGTTGAACCGATCGTTGACGGCGATGGCACGGTCCTTGGGGGCTTTGTCACGTTCGCGGAGGCCAGCGGTCCGCCGAGCGAGGAAGAAACCACTTGTGTGGAATGTGCTTGCGGCCTGGCGCGGGTCGCTATCCAACGGGCTCAAATCCGTGCAGCGTTGGAAACGAGTGAAAGGCGATACCGCACGCTGCTGGAACGCTTTCCCGGCCCAGTTTTTGTCTATGACCGTGAATCGCACGAGTATTTGGCCGTTAGCGACCGGGCGGTAGTTGACTACGGATATAGCCGCGAAGAGTTCTTGCAGATGACGATAGCGGACATTCGTCCGGAGGACGATTGGCCTGCGCTGCGGAAAATGCTCGGCGACTCAGGCACGGAGTTCGAACATCGCGGCCTGTGGAGGCACTGCAAGAAAGACGGCAGCCTGATCGATGTGGAAATCACAACTCACGGACTGGAGTTGGCAGGACGTCCCGCCTGCATCGTCCTCGCTCAGGACGTCACCGAAAAGCTCCGCGCCGAGAATGCCCTTCGTCGCAGCGAGGCACTCCATCAGGCCATTCTTCAATCGTCTCTCGATAGCATCGTCACCATGAACGAGACGGGGGAGATTGTCGAATTCAACCGCGCCGCGGAGAAGGACTTCGGGTACTCGAGGGCAGCGGCAATGGGACGTCCTGTTAGCGAATTATTAGTCCCCAGCGAGTTTCGACACGAACACCAAAAGGGCTTGGTTCGTTATCTATCAACGGGAAATCATCGCCTTCTTTACAAGCGGGTCCAAACGACGGCGCTCCGCAGCGACGGACAGCCCTTCCCGGTTGAATTGACAGTGGTTCCGGTGGTCGTCGACGGCGAGCGACTGTTTACCGCGTTTCTCCGCGACCTCACCGTTGCTCAGCGAGCCGAGCGGAAACTGCATCGCACCACCGAGTTGCTGCATGCGATTGCCGATGGAACGACCGATGCGATCTTCGTGAAGGATTTGCATGGGCGTTACTTGTTGTTCAATCGGGCCGCGGCGGAGCTCACGGGTCGCGGTTCCGACGAAGTGCTGGGTAAGGATGACATTTTCGTATTCGGCCCACAGCACGGCCGGATCGTCATGGAGAACGATCGCCGGGTCACTCAGGCCAACGAACCGGATACGGTCGAGGAAGAGTTGTCGGCGGGTGGAATGACACGCAGCTATCTCGCCATGAAGGCGCCACTTCGCGACTCGGACGGCAACGTGGTCGGGATGATCGGCATCTCACGCGACATCACCGAACGCAAACGCATGGAATCGGCGTTACGCGCGAGCGAGGAACGTTATCGCTCGATTGTCGAACAATCGCCCGACATGACGTTTGTCAATCGCGACAATCGCATCTCCTTCATCAATCAGGCCGGCCTCGACTTGCTGGGGGCTTCCGCGGCCGAAGAAGTCCTCGGGCGGTCTCCGCTAGAGTTCTTCCATCCGGATGACCATTCGATCATTCTTCAGCACATCGACCAGTTGCTCTCAGGACCTGGTGTCCAGCGGAACATCGAGGAACGCATCGTTGCATTGAACGGGCGTATCGTCGACGTGGATGTGCAGGGGACATCCTACTACAGCGACGGGAAGCTGGAGATTCAAGTCGTCTGCCGGGATATCGCGGCGCGCAAGAAAGCGGAACGGGAGCTGAGGAGGCATGTCCGTCACGCGGAATTCACTGCCGCCATCGGTCTGGGCCTGTCGCAGCCGCTGACGCTTCCGGAAGTGCTGCAAAGTTGTGCTGAGGCGGTGGTAACGCATCTCGACGCCACGTTTGCCCGCATTTGGATATTGAACGAGCGGGAGAACGTGCTCGAATTGCGCTCGGGCGCCGGGGACTGCGATCTTCTGGACTGTTTGCAGGCGCGCGTTCCTGTCGGTCGCCAGACGATTGGCAAGATTGCTTCGGAGAAGTCCCCTTTTCTGACAGACTCGGTTGAGGACGGCGTCAGCATCGGCGATCGGCACTTGGCAAAGTCCGAGGGACTGGTCTCGTTTGCGGGGTACCCCTTGTTGATCGAGGGTCGCTGCCTGGGCGTCATCGCCATGTTTGCACGCCACCGCCTGGACCAGGACCTGCTCGACCATCTCGCCATGGCAGCCAATGGGATAGCACAGTACATCGAGCGCAAGAAGGCTGCGACCATGTTGGCCGAGTTGAACACGACGTTGGAGCAGCGCGTCCTGGAGCGAACGCTCGAACTCGAGGCGAGTGAACAGTTCAACCGTGCGACGCTTGACGCCCTCGCGGCACACGTCGCGGTGGTGGACAGTGACGGAAATGTGGTGGCAACGAACGCCGCGTGGCGCATGTTTGCGGAAGAAAACGATGCGGTGTTGCGTTGCATTAGCGAGCGGTCCAACTACTTGGCAATCTGCGATGCCGCAGCCGAGTCTGGCGACGCCGATGCCGCCATCGTCGCCAGTGCACTGCGCGACGTTTTGAGTAGCCGACGGTCGGCTTGGAGTCACGAGTATCCCTGTCACTCGCCCAACGAACAACGGTGGTTCATCTGCCGCGTGAACCTGGGATACATCGGCCAGCAACCGCACGCGGTAGTCGCCCACGAGAATGTAACCGGTATCAAACGCGTGCAAGAGGAACTGCGTGATGCAAAGGAACGCGCGGTGCAGGCGAGCCTTGCCAAAAGTGAGTTTTTGGCCGCCATGAGCCACGAACTGCGGACGCCGCTCAACGGCATATTGGGCATGAATGCTTTGCTGATGCAGACGGAAATGGATGACCGCCAGCGGCGATTCGCACAGGCATGCGATTCGAGTGGCAAAGTTCTGATGCAGCTCATCAACGACCTCCTCGACCTTGCAAAAATCGAAGCTGGGAAAATGGAGCTTGATCCGCGCGAATGCGAAATCGAGGCGGTTGTCTACGACGTCGTGAGCATTCTTTCAAGTTCCGCGCAACTGAAAGGTATTTCGCTCTCTTGCCGACTGAGCCGAGCGGTCTGTATCAAGGCTCTGGTCGACGACAACCGGCTGCGTCAACTTCTTTTCAACCTAATTGGAAACGGCATCAAATTTACGTCCGAAGGCGGGATTTCTGTCCACGGCGACCTCATCGAAAACGACGCCGGCAGATCCCGGCTTCGGATTGAGGTCACGGATACGGGGATAGGAATCTCCGAGGAACATCTCGATCGACTTTTTAAGGCATTCTCGCAGGTCGACAATTCGACCACTCGGCAATTCGGTGGCACGGGGCTCGGTC
>JBGTCJ010000142.1:0-5301 GCA_041748895.1 Pirellulaceae bacterium | reverse complement strand
TTCGCGTTCGAGTGCCGCGAGGTCGTCATCGAGCGGTCTGGGGTAGCTCTGTAAGTCTTCGTCCTGTGTGAACTGAATCGGATTCACGAAGATCGAGACGGCGACGTGATCAGCGATTTTTCGCCCGCGGCGGACCAGGCTCAGATGCCCGTCGTGAAGTGCCCCCATCGTCGGCACCAGCGCGATCGTCTTGCCGGCGGCGAGTCGCTTGTAAGTCCAGTGTCGGGCGGAGTCCGGAGAGGTATGAACGAGCATCAATCGCGATCAAACAAGGGTGCGGTTTGCATCATGACACGTTTGAGGGCATCCGAATTTCCGCTCGGAGTCGCATTAGGATGCGGTTGCTTCGGCCAGCACCTGCTCGCTGACGTAGATCGGAAGTGGCGGGTTGAAGGTCACGGCGACGGCGATCGCATCGCTAGGTCGACAATCGACCTCGAGGGTTTCATCGCCTTTGCGAAGACGAAGGGCGGCGAAATAGATATGGTCGGTCAATTCGCTGATTACCACACTTTCCAGTTCAGCCCCCAATGCCTCCGCGACGCGAACGATCAGATCATGCGTCAGCGGACGCGGCGGTTGATAATTCTCTTTGACGCGTCGGTCGATGTTGGTGGCCTCGAAGATACCGACCAGAATCGGGAATTGTCGCTCCCCGTCCACTTCCTTGAGATAAATCACTTGGCTGTCACTGATCTCGGAAATGATGATCCGGGCCAACTGCATTTCGACTGGCATGGAACGGGTACTCTTGAGACGATAGATGAGAAAGAGTCGAAGGTTTCCTGCGTTTGGGACCATTCCCCGAGCCCGCTCAGTATACCGTAGCCGGAAGCGGTCACGAACGGAATTGGTTTTGGCAGCGGGCAAACTTGGCGACGCCCAGCGGTCGGAACGTATCGACGCTTCGTTTGAGCGACAAAACAGGTTATGATTTGCGTCATCTTCCTATCCAAGCGGTTGCGAACGGATGCGATGTTGTAGCGGCGGACTCTCATGACTTGGCCCGATGAAGCTGACTTTCGCAATTCCAACCATGGTCGACCCGACACCGTCGTGCGGTTGGACCCCAGACTCGCGACGCGGCAGATGGCCGACGAGCTACCCTTCCCGCCGCCCCAGTGGAGTTATGGCCAGCAGGTCAGTCGCTGGGTGATCGAATGTGTGCTCGGTTCGGGCGCAACCAGCACGGTCTATCGCGTTCGAGAGGTGGCGAGCAATCGGCCTCTCGCGCTCAAGGTGCTGAGAACACGCTGCGAGAAGACCAAGACCGCCAGCCGCGTTGGCTTTCGGCGGATGCTGTCCGTCTTCCACCCGTCGTTGGTTCGATTGGGTGAGGGCGTGCGGATCGACGACCTACTCGCTTTTACGATGGAACCGATCGATGGGCGAACCCTCGCCGACGTCCGAGATTCGATCGATTCCTCGGATCGTGGGGAAATTTTCCGCTTGGCTGGGGACGTCGTCCGCCACGTGGGCGGCGCGCTCGAAGCGATTCATCACGCGGGGTTTGTTCATCGTGACGTTAAGCCCGACAATCTGCTCGTCGATTCGACGGGACGGGTGAGACTGATCGACTACGGGTTGGTGGGCACGTTTGACCCCGAAAGCGACCCGGATGCTCGGCGGAGTTATTTGGTTGGCACCTACGGTTACATGGCCCCTGAATCGATTAACCAACAGATTTATCCGCCCGCGTGCGACGTTTTTGCACTAGGGTGCGTGGTGCTCGAGCTGATAACCGATCTCCTTCCGTCGCCCGGCTGTGCCAATACGGTAGGTCCCACCGCGCCGCTCTGGGGCACGCAAGCGGTCGAGGATACGCGAAGTTTTTTGCCGACCGATACTCCGTCGGAGCTGGCAGATTTGCTTTGCGACATGCTGGACCACCTTCCCGAAAATCGGCCGCTGGCTTCGAGACTTTCTCGGTATGGGCAAGAGCAACAACCGCGGGCCCAGTGTGATTGCCTTGCCAGTGGAGGCAGCAAACGTTCAACGCCCCGTGGGGCGGAGCTACAACAGGCGATCGGTTGGGCCGATTCGGTCGCCGCCGGAGTGCCACGACGTTTGCACATCTGCGGACCTTCGGGAATCGGCAAGAGTCGGTTCGCCGCCGCATTCAGCCACCAAATCGGGTTGCGGAATTGGTTTCAAGTGTTCACGGGTGTTTGCCGTGAGCACCAGACCTCATCGCTACAAGCCTTTGACGAGATCGCCGACGCGATCGCACGGCGATACGCGCGGGCCGATCGAGGGTCACTGGCTTTGAGCCCACGGCACGCGGCAGCGGTCGCGCAGGTCTTTCCGGCGCTCAAGCCGATCATCACGACGTTGCCATCGGATCACGAAAACGACCTGCTCGATCGCTCGATCGATCGCAGGGACGCGTTGGAGTCGGGGCTTGCGCTAGCCAATCGGCTTTGCGAGTACGGCCCACTCATCCTGATCATTGATGATATCCAGTATGCCGATCCGGACATGCTGACGATGCTCGATATGCTGCAGTCCGAAGCGATCGGTTGGCTTGGGATTCTCACTGTCGGTCGATCCGTCGATGATCGTATGCAGCGGCGTCCCGATACGGTTATCCAGCTGGGGCCTCTGACCCCGGAGGAGTCGTTCTCTTGGCTTTCCGACCGACTCGCCGGTGAGGCGATGCAGTGGTCCGACGCCGCGATATGGCAGCTGGTCGAATTCGGAGACGGTTTGCCCTACCGATTGAATCAGTTGGCGGCGTGCGTGCTTGGCGACTCGGGTGCGGCTTGGCATGACCGATTGACCGTCGGGTCTGTGGCGATGGAGGAACTTTGGACCGCCCGGTTGGATCAGCTGTCCGAGAAGGCGATGTCGCTGTTGATCCATGTGGCGGTCGCGGCTGGACCCGCGACGCGGGCGGAATTGATGCAGGTCAGCGGGATTGCCACCGGCGACCAGAAGGCGCTGGGCGAAGATCAAATCGAGCGGGCCATCGAGGAACTGCTGCGTTTCCAATTGGTCGCCTGTTCCGATACCCAGTGTCAGCAAATTGAAGTTATCCATCGACGGCTCAGCGATTGCTTGGGTCAGTCGATCGAGTTGACTCGATGGCAGGCCGCCCATGGAAATTGGGCGAATCACCTGGAGCGGCAGGAGTCCGGTGCGGCGCAGCCGGCGAGGATCGCCGGTCACCTGATGGCGGCAGGTTTGGACGCGCGTGCCGTCCCCTTTGCGATTCAGGCCGCCGAGCAGGCGATGCAGCGATACGCGATGCTCGACGCGGTCAAGTGGTTTGAACGCGCCGCGGCCATGACGACCGACCCAGAAGCTGCTGGTGGCTATCTCGCGCTCGCCGCCCAATGTCAGGCCGCCGCTGACCAGTCGGTGGCTGACATCATTCCCGATAGCCGAGGCGGTTAGCCTGGCGGTACCAGGCCTTGTGCTGCGACCGGTGTCCTTGTCTCGACTCGCCTACTCAAGGCCCTCTGGATAGCACGAGTGATCGGTTGCTCGACGCGAGTGGTCACGATCGTTGCCAACGACAAGGAAAATACGATCGCGATCAGCAAGCAGGCGACCGATGGGAGGCCGGCACGGTCAAAGTGATGGATCAGGGCACAGCCCAAGTTGTTGTGGCACAGATACAGGGCGTAGGAAATCGTGCTGACGAACACGAGCGGCCGTATTCGCAGTGGAGGTATCTTCCCCATCGACGCGAGCGCGACCGTCGCCACAATCAAGACGGTTGCGGCGGGATTGTGTTTCCCATGATCGATATGGTGAAACACCGCGGCCCCCGCGATTAGAACGATAAGGCTCGTGATCGAGCTGCCCTGCCGCGTGCGTAGCAGGTAAAGCATGAATCCGATCGCAAACAGAGGAATGAAATCGAGCAGTAGCAGGCCCCGAACGGCAATGGCCCAACTGGCAAGCAGCGAGCCTTCGAGCGATGTTGCGGGCTGGGCATCCACCCAGCGGCAGACGAGAAGGGAAAGTGCCAGAAGGATGGACCACGTCCAGATGGGGCGTCTCAGCAATCCGCCGACGAACAACAGGGTCAGCAACCCGTAAAACATCATCTCGACCTGAAGTGTCCACATCACCGGATCGATACACTCCTGTCCCAGCAGCCGTGGGACGAGCGTTAAGTTGGCAATCCACTGGGCGGTCGTGTAGTGCGTCGTGTCGTGCGGCGGCAACTGAACGATCAGCAGGTTGGCGACGATCACGATCAGAAAAATCGGCACGATGCGAATGAATCTGGCGGACAGGTATCGCGATGGGTCACCACGGCGGAGCAGGGACATCGCGTTGAGGTAGCCACTGAGGATGAAAAACAGCTCCACACCGTACGCGCCGAAAGGCCACTCGAAGCCCAGCGGAGAGGAGTACCCAAATTTGACGCTGTAGACGTGCGTCAGGTGGAACAACATCAGATTGATCGCGGCAAGGGCCCTTAGTCCATCGAGTTCGAGGATTCGATTTTTGCCGACAGCGGCGGTCACCGCTGGCATCGCCAATCGCGGTTCCTTCGAAGTGTGGTCTGACGATTCGATTTCGATTTCGATTGCTGCTGACATGATGGCCCGTCAATTCGGTACCGGAGCACGTAAAGGGTCCCCCGATCGAAACCGTATAGGTCGTGATTCGTGGTTCGGCCAGAGGGTGCCTCCCGAAACCGCCCACTTGTCTTTAAACTTCTGACGATTCGACGGTGCAGAGCGTCGAATCGAACCTTGCAGGAACCAGCATGAAATTTGCGATTATCATTCCCGACGGCTGCGCCGATGAACCGCTTGAGGCCCTCGATGGCCGCACGCCGTTGCAAGCCGCGCGGCTTCCCCATCTGGACCAATTGGCGAAAGCGGGAATGGTCGGGTTGTCCAATAACACGCCGCTTCACCTGCCAGCGGGCAGTGAGGTGGCAAACCTCTGTTTGCTAGGGTACGACCCTGATCTTCATTTCACAGGACGCGCTCCGCTCGAGGCGGCCGCCCAAGGGATTTCGCTCGAGCCCGGCGATTTTGCCATACGGTGCAACCTGGTGACCATCGAAGACGGCGTCATGGTCGATTTTACCGCAGACCACGTCTCAACGTCCGATGCCATCGAATTGTTATCCGACCTTCAACGGACGTTGATCGATGGTGCGGGTGTCGGAGAACCTGGCGAGTTCGAACCTTCCCAATGGAAGTTTGTGCCCGGCGTTAGTTACCGCAACCTTCTTATCTATCGGGGACGCGATTCGACGCCGCCTCCGTTTTCTCGAGAGACGCGCACCCGCGCCCCGCATGATCTGACCGATCTCCCAGTGGATCATCACTA
>JBGTCJ010000141.1:0-9375 GCA_041748895.1 Pirellulaceae bacterium | reverse complement strand
GTTCGTTGGGACAGCGACCACGTTGTGACACTGACCGACGAACTCCAGGCGATCACGCAGGAAATCGTTCGTGGCGATTACCTCGAGCGAGTTCATATCGGACTAGACTTTTTTGACGCGAGCATCAACCGCATCGCCGCGTGGGTCATCGGAACACGCAATGTGTTGAAAGCGCTGCTGATGGCGTTGCTCGAACCAACCGAAACGCTTCAGGATTTCGAACGCAGCGGCGACTACACTTCGCGTCTAGCGTTGATGGAAGAGTTGAAGTCGATGCCGATAGGCGCGATTTGGGACCAACATTGCCTCCGTGCGAATGTCCCCGTTGGCATGCGGTGGCTGGACCAAGTTCGGTCGTACGAGCAATCCGTGCTTTTCCAGCGGGCTAAGGGAGCCACCTCCTTGTCATGAAAGCTTTTCCTTATGGATGATCAGCAGTCGCAATCGGGCGGAGAGTTTGAACGGGAGCCGGTTCCTGAGCGGGCGCTCTTGGGGGCGGGTAAGTTCTGGGGCATGTATGCGGGTGAGCATACGGCCGGAACCGAGTTCATGATCGGCCCCCTGTTCCTCGCCGCCGGTGCAAGCCTCCGAGACTTGATGCTTGGCCTGTTGTTGGGCAATGCGCTCGCGGTGCTCACTTGGCGATACCTTGTCACGCCGATCGCGATCAGCAAACGTCTGACGCTGTATTACCAACTCGAACGGATCGCGGGCGACTCGCTCGTCAAACTGTACAACGTCGTGAACGGCGTTTTGTTTTGCTTTTTGGCTGGCGCGATGGTCACCGTCTCCGCGAGCGCTGTTGGCATACCCTTTGGCATCTTCTATCAGACACCGTCGGAGACCTTTGCACTGGGCGCCCCATCGTTCACGCTGCTCGTCGTCGCTGTCGGCGCCGTGATGGCGATCGTTGCCGCGGCTGGGTACAAGACCGTCGCGTACGTCGCGAACATCGCGGCTCCTTGGATGATCGCGATCTTTGCCGCTTGTGGGATCGTGTCGCTCGTTCAAATGGACGCGAATAGTGTCACCGCGCTTTCCGACGGTAAGTTCTGGAGCGATGCGATCGCGTTTGTTCAAGCCAAAGAAGGCGTGAAGCAGTTTGGATTTTGGCAAATCGTTATCTTCGCATGGCTCTGCAATGGGGCGATGCACTTTGGGATGGCGGACCTATCGATTTTTCGATTCGCCCGTCACGCCTCCTCGGGCTGGGCCCCTTCGATCGGCATGTTCCTTGGGCACTACATGGCGTGGATCGCGGCGGCTTTTTTGCTAGCCGCGCAGATCAAGCTTTCACAAGATCATTCGGCCAATCCGGGTGCGCTGGCATGGGGCGCACTTGGCTGGACCGGCATTCTCTGTGTGATCATCGCCGGATGGACGACCGCCAATCCGACGATCTATCGCGCTGGCCTCGCCTTTCAAGGCGTGTTACCCAAACGGTCGCTCGCAGCGACGACGCTTGCCGCGGGTATGGTTGCCACGATGGCGGGGGCGTTCCCCAACCTCTCGGCAAAGCTACTCGATTTCGTCGGCACCTACGGGACGGTGCTCGGTCCGATGGGAGCGGTGATCGTGGTCGATCATTATTTGATGAATCGCTTTGGGCTTCGCGACGAGTACGCGACGAGGACAGGCCTGGCCATCAATTTTGCAGTCCTCATCGCGTGGCTGCTGCCCGTCGCTGTTGGACTTTACATGATCTTTTGGCAGGGGCTGTTCGCGGCCTACGCGGTGATTCCCTGCTGGATCGCCTGCGGAATGATTTATCTGGTTCTCAGTAAAGCCTTGCAGGCGCCGGTAGCCCAGTAGAATTTGGACTCACATGAATTCATTGCTCTTTCAAGCGATTTCCTTTGTCGCACTGGCCGCAACGATTATCCCCTGCGTGCTGTATTTCGCTGAGATCCTTGAATTAAACACTGTCAAATCGCTTGCTTTGTTGGGCACAATCGGTTGGTTCATTGCGACACCCGTCTGGATGGGCCGTAGTCCTTGACATTTCCACCGTTGCGGTGGATGTAGCCGGACACAGGGTGCGAAGCGTTTCTGCTAGGCTTAACGCGTCGAAGATGCAAACTGGTCGATTTGAGGGTTTCGTAATGAAGTCAGCCACCCGTCGTGAATATTTACAGGGTTCCCTTGTCGGCGCTTGTTGGCTCGGATGGCACGCGTCGAGTTGGAGCCAGGTTCCGGTCGCTGGCCCAAACTCCGAGATTCGTCTAGGGATCATTGGCCTGGGCGGGCTGGATGTGATCGGCGGGGTGGGTGGGCGTGGTCGGCAGTTGATCGATGCGCTCGAGCACGTGCCCGGCGCAAAAATCACGGCCATCTGCGACGTTGACGAGGCCGTGCTGCAGCACGAAGTCGAGCGATTTAGGAAGCGGGGAGCGGACGTTAAGACTTACGCAGATCTTCGGCACGTCTTCGACGACCCGAACATCGACGCGGTCGTGGTGGCGACGCCCAATCATTGGCATGCCCTGGCCACGGTTTGGGCGTGTGACGCGGGAAAAGACGTCTACGTCGAAAAGCCATTTTCACACGATCTTTGGGAAGGCAGGCAGATGGTCGCGGCGGCCCGCAAACACGGGCGGATGGTTCAAGTGGGGATGCAGCGGCGATCGAGCACCACTTTGCCGGGCGTTTTCGAGTACTTGCGAAGCGGTGAGATCGGTTCAATTCGGTGCGCTCATGCCGTCGTCTATCGTGCGAGAGACGGGATCGGAAGCGTCGCTTCGCCGATGTCGATTCCGCCAACTGTCGATTACGATCTGTGGTGCGGCCCGGTAGGCAAATCGCCATTGATGCGCACGCAGTTGCACTACGAGTGGCACTGGTTTTGGTCGACCGGGAATGGTGAGATCGGCAACAACGGAATCCACACGATCGATGTCGCGCGATGGGGATTGAATCAAAATGCTCCCCCTCGTCGCGTGATGAGCATTGGTGGAAGGTACGCAGTCGAGGACTCCGCTGAAACGCCCAATACGCAGATCGCCATCATGGATTACGAACCCGCACCGCTGATCTGCGAAATTCGCAATGTGCGTAAGGGCCGGGGAAATGATGCGATCGGAGAATTCCGCGGCGTTGCACGTGGCCTCGTGATCGATTGTGAAGGGGGTTACTGTACGGAGCGTCCATCGGGAGAAATGGAGGTTTTTGATCGACAAGGCAAAAGCATCAAACAGTTCCCCTCGATCGGCGCCGACCGAGAAATGGTCCCGCGCCATTTGTCAAACTTCCTCGACGCGATACGAAGCAGGGATTCGTCGTTGTTGGCGGCGGAGGCACAGGAGGGACACGATTCGGCCGCGTGCTTCCACCTCGCCAATGTCTCGCACCGGTTGGGGAGCGTGCGTTCACGCGAGGAGATTGCTGAGGCCACGAAGGGCCATCCCGAGTTCTCCGATGCGTTTGCACGATGCGACGATTACCTCAAAGCAAACGGAGTTGATCTGGGTGGAGCGGGCGGCGTGATTGGACCGTGGGTCGAATACGATGCGAATCGCGATCGATTCACCGGCGAATTTGCTGAGCAAGCGAGTCGGCTATCGCGGAAGGAGTACCGAAAGCCATTTGTGGTTCCACAATTGGTTGAATAGGCCAGTCAAGATCGAGATTTCCGCTGTATTTTTGGAGCGAACGACGATGCCTTTTGTCGAATCGAGTGCTCTCTCGTACCTGCACCGACTCATTCCCCTGCTTCGCTTCCTGATTGTGATCTGCTCGTTGGGGTCGTGCCACGCCAGTTTGGCCCAACAGCCGACCACGGCGGACAGCGATCCCGTTCGGATGGCTGAGCAGAAGTTGCGGTCGATCGAGGCGGCATCTATGCCCGGCATCAGCGTCCTGGTGGCGCGAGATGGAAAGGTCCTCCTCGAGCACGCGATCGGATTCGCCGACCTCGAGAAGGACATTCCGATCACGCCCAGTACCAAGTTTCGTATCGGGTCGGTGACAAAACAATTCACTGCGGCGGCAATTCTCAAGCTGATAGAGGACGGGCAGCTGGAACTGGACGATACCCTTGACCGCTTTCTGCCTAATTTCAATCGCGGCGATCAGGTCACCATCCACCACCTCCTCTCGCACACTTCGGGTATCCCCAGTTACACCGACGATCCGAAATTTCTTTCGACTGCCACCGAACCAACGACCGAAGAGGATTTGATCGCGAGCTTTTCGCGGCTAGATTTCACCTTCGATCCTGGAGAAAAATTCCATTACAACAATTCGGGCTACTTTTTGCTTGGCCACATCGCTGGCAAAGTCACCGGTCGATCGCTCGGGGATTACTGGCGAGAACAATTCTTTATCCCATTGCAGATGAACGATACCGGCGTCCATGAACCGGATTTGAATCTTGCCCGAGAGGCCCGAGGTTACTCGGTCGATAACGGCAAGGTCGAATTGGCACTCGATTGGGACATGTCACGCGCCGGAGGAGCCGGCGCGATCTACTCCACCGTGAGCGACTTGTTCAAATGGAACGAAGCCATTTTTAGCGGCAAGGTGATTAGCGGCGAGAGCCTTGCCAGAGCGTTAACCGTCAGCGATCAATCGAGGGACTCGATGAACTACGGCTACGGATGGTCGATCCAGGAGGATCGCGGCTTGCGCCGCGTCAGCCATGGCGGCGGATTGCACGGATTCCAGAGTTTCTTAACGCGCTATCCGGACCAAAATTTGACGATCGCCGTGTTGCACAATGCATCGCCGGCGGTGCCCGAAATGGCACCTGGTCTCGTCGCAAACTGGCTCGCCGAGATCTTTCTGGCTAAGGAAATGGAGCCCGCTCGGGCGCGAACGACCGACGAAACGGTCGACCCCAATCTCTACGATCGCTACGTCGGCCGCTACGACTATGGTGCCGCCGTGATGACGATCTCGCGAAAGGGCGACAAATTGATGACCCGCATCTCGGGCCAGCCTGAGTTTGAACTGTTTCCCGAAAGCGAGGCAAAGTATTTTTTGAAGGTCGTCGACGCACAGGTCGAGTTTTTGTTCGATGAGCAAGGTGAATGTGTGGCCGTCAAGCACACGCAGGGACCGCTTCAATTCCGCGCCGCCAAGATACTGGCGAATGAGTCCCTCGAGCTGAGCGCCGAACAAATCGAAATCTTTGTGGGTCAGTACGACTACCACTCAGCCAAAATGCAGGTGACGCGAGACGGCACGCAGCTTTTCGCGCAGCTCGATGGGCAACCCCGGTTTCCCATATTTCCGGTTTCCGAAAACACCTTTAAATGGAAGGTCGTCGATGCCAAGATCGCATTCGTGAAGGACGATGACGGCAAAGTTGTGGCAGCCATGCATACGCAGGGGGGCGTGACTTTTCGAGTGGAAAAGATCGACGCAGCAACGACTCGAAAGTAAGTGTCATCGGTGGACCATCCACCCCTCAACGACCCCACCCACGAGAAATCCGGATGGACCAGATGGGTCCATTCGGGTTGATCGTGGATTGGATCCAGATTCGGGATTTTCGAAGGCATCGCACCCGTTTCCGAAAGGGGAGCGGGTCAGTCAACCGTGTTTCGAGAAAAAGTGACGGTAACAGCCGTCCCCGCACCTGGCGCTGAAACCATTTCAATTTTGCCTTGATGCATCCGGACCAGTTCAGCGACAAGACTTAATCCAAGGCCTGTACCCGAGGCGGCCATCGATTGGTCGCGTTGACTCGACCGCGTCTCCACGGTTCGAGCTGCGTCAACTCGGTAAAACCGGTTCCAGACCAGAGACTGCTCCGATTCGCTCATGCCGATCCCTTCGTCGCGGATCGTCATTCTTGCCGCGTGATCGTCGTCGATGATCGCAACCCAGACTCGCTTGCCGCTGTCGCTGTACTGAATTGCATTGGCAAGCAGGTTGAGAAAAATCTGGCGTAGGCGAAGCCGATCACCGTGAACCATGGCTGGCGAAGACATCACCTCAATCGTGATCGATTTCTCAGCGGCAACCGGTGACATCATCGTCACCGCCTCGCGACCGACCATTGCCAGATCCACTGGGGTGAGTTGCAACGCCAAGAGACCATCATCCATCCGCGCCAGATCGATCAGATCTTGAACCAATTGCCGCATGTGGATCGCGGTTGAACGAGTCGTTTCGAATCCGGCTCGATAATCTTCGTCCGATCGCGTGCGAGCGAGGCAGTGTTCCGATTGAGCCAGCACCACGCTTACCGGCGTCCGCAATTCATGAGCGGCGTCGGCTGTGAATTGCTTTTGACGTTCGAATGCACGCTGTAAGTTTTCGAGCATGCGATTGAACGCATTGGCCAATCCGTTTATCTCGCTGATAGATTGATTCGCATCAAGACGCTCGTGCAATCGCTCGTGTGTCAAGTCGCGGGTCCTGGCGGCAAGATCAGAAATCGGCGTCGCGATTCGCTTTGACACCCAAATCGCGATCAGGGCCGCAACACTGATGGATACCAAGACGCCTCCCAACAGTCGAATCCCCAGTGTGCCCAAAGCATCAAACTCTTTCCCCATCGGTCTTGCGATCATCAGGCGGTTATCTCCCGCGACGACCATTAGCTCAATCGTGCGACCATTGCGTTCGGATTGAAACGGTCGCGGTCCCTTTGGCTTGGATGACAGCGGGAAGGGGCTGAGAGCCGACACGGATGTGCCTTCGGGAAAACGACCGCCCCAAGCGATCGGCTCTGCTTCTGGCGACCAAAGAACCCAGTAAGCTTGGTCGCGGGGCGCACGTCCAAAGCGATGAAAGAATGAATCGGGAATCGATAGGTCTTCGGGCTCGACGCCTGATTTGAGCGATTGCCTCATCGCCTCCGAGGCTCCGAACAATTCGCTCTCGACTTGACGGACTGATGCCCGATACTGCGCCCACCACATGGCCACGGCAAATCCGATCACGGTCAGCGTCACGAGCGAAATGTGGGACCATGCCAGCGTTCTCGCGAGGCTCCAAGCCGAAGCGTTGTTATTGCTTGGGGATGACATATCCGAATCCGCGTCGCGTCTCGATCAGCGTGGCACCGACTTTGCGCCGAATGTTCGAAATGAACACTTCGAGACTGTTGGAGTTCGATTCATCGTGTTCGTCAGAGAGGTGATCGAGCAACTCCGCACGCGAGACCACTCGTCCTCGATGGGTTGTCAAATACTCGAGAACTGAGAACTCTCGCGACGTCAAGGCGATCGGCGCATCGTCGACGCAAACTGTCTTTGATCGCAAGTCGATGCTTACCGCGCCGGCCCTAAACGTCGATTGTGATTGACCGGCGACACGACGAATGATCGCGCGGATTCGAGCGAGCAGTTCTTCTCGCTCGAATGGCTTGGTCAGATAATCGTCCGCGCCGCCGTCGAGCCCCAGCACTCGATCAGGCAACTCGACTTTTGCAGAGAGGATCAACACCGGAGTGGAGCGACGTTCCCTCAGCCGCTCCAACAGCGACATGCCATCGAGTTTTGGCAGCATCAAATCAAGGACGATGACGTCGTAGGGCCACACGAGCGCTTTTGCAAGTCCCTCGTCGCCCGCGCTGGCCGCATCGACTGCGTAGCCCTCATCTTCAAGACAGGCGCGCAACAGTCGCTGTAAATCTGGTTGATCTTCGACAACAAGGATTCGCATCTAGCGCGAGCCTTGCTCTCCGAGGACTTCGCGAATCTTTCGCAATTCATCGACAATCTGAACATGAGGCGGTGGTCCGTCGTGTTTCCCAGTTTCTGGGCGATCGATTTCAATCACCGCGCTACCTGATGAAACACGATCGGCGTGAAGATGGGTATCGCCTTTGGGCGTTTCGTGCCGACGACCATCAACGGCCACGTCGCTACCAACATGAATCATGGCCAAGATCGCCTTGCTCTGGTGAGGCGGGAACTTCACTTCGGTCTTCGCATCGACCTTGAAGCCATCGACAATGCCTTCGCGATTTTCGTGCAGCTCTGTCACTTTACCGCGGACCGACATCAATGGCTCTCCACGATCGCCCGCGTGGACCGGCCTGGGTTTGCCGCCATGTGGATTTCCGTGGTTCTGCTTCGGATGATGAGGCTTTGGTCCCGGGATCTGCATCGCACCTTCCCCGCGTTGCAAGACGACCGCTTCCATCGTCTCACTGCCGTCGGGCCGTGACTTTGGTTTTGCGAATACCGTCACGTCGTCTTGGAGCTTGAGCCAAGCCGAAATTTGTTCGCCGTGATGCGGAGGAAAGTGGACGGCGACGTTGTCGCCGACTTTAAATCCATCGACGTCGCCGCCCTTGTTGGTTGTCCAACTCGCTACCACTCCGGAAACCACCTGCAGCTCTTCGAGTGGCGTGTGGTGAGGCTCATCGTGTTCGACTGACGGATTGGGCTCCTGAGGAGCGGCTACGGCGAAGTGAACGGCGATGTGGGTCATGCCGCTCACGCAGGCGAGCAGCGCGACGGAAATGATTTTCTGGTTCATGATGTTGACATCCGACATTGGCAAAGGGCAAGCATTATTCGACCGGGATGCCAAGCACGCACCTGGCATCCTCAGTCATTATGTGCCCAAAGCTTAACGCCCGATGAACGTCTTTTGCCTTGGAACAGGCCTGATCACTCGCTCGTTTGGTCGACGTTCGCATCCGCAGGAATGCTACCGACCTTCAACTGACTCAAGGCCGCTTGCAACTTCGCTTCGTCTTCATTGGTCAACGATGATTGGAGAACGGTACCACCGGTGCCCGCGACCTCTTCGAGCACTTTGTCGGCTGTCATCTTCCTGACGAGGATAAAAAGAGCCGAACTGCCGGGCTTGAGCGTTTCGGCTAACTTCTTCATGAAATCGTCGTTGACACCGATGTCTGTCAGGGCGCCGGATACGGCGCCGGCGGAGGCACCGACCGCTAAACCGAGCAGCGGATTGAGAAAAATCAGGCCGACAAGGCTTCCCCAAAAACCACCGCTGAGAGCCCCAACCGCGGTTAGGTTGATCGCCTGATGCAACTTCACCTTGCCGTTTTCATCTTTCACGGCAACCGCCGCATCTTCCAAATCGATCAGATAATCCTTTTGCATTTTTTGCAAGGTCATCCGCACCTCTTCGGCTTTGAACATGTCTTCGTATCCGACCACAATCAAGGTACTCATCTCAGTCAGTCTCCGGGAATCGGTTGAGGGGCACGGCTAACGGAAAGGCGATCGAACTATTCGCCAAAAATGGCTCCGACAGCGTCCGGCGAAGTTGTACCATCGCCATCAGCGTAGGGGGTAGGCAAGTGAATTCAGATCGTGATGTGCCAACATCGGTGGACCTTTCGATTGCGATAATTCGGTGGGACCGTTTGATTGCTGATTTCGTGAACCTGCGAGGCGGTGAGTTGTTCAGCCGGCAGCTTGAATCCGCGAAAGTTGTTGGAAA
>JBGTCJ010000140.1:0-16548 GCA_041748895.1 Pirellulaceae bacterium | reverse complement strand
TCCAAACGCGTGTTAGCCGCCGTGTTCCTCAGTCCGCCACAAGTCATCGATTCGATCGCGATTTCGATCGCGGCTTCACCCTGAGGCACGCCTGCCAAGCGATGGTCGACCAAGTGCCCCGTCGCATTGATGGTGGGGGTGACCAAAGCGACTTGACGTCGCGACCAGCGGTCGAGCATCTCCTTGCCAACTCTCGCCCCGCGCATCATTGTCTCAACGCCAGCGGCCGCCTGTTGCGGAATTTCACTCAGCAGATCGCCGGCGCGGCGTTTGATCTGGCTTAGCGTCTCGGGTGGAACCTTGTCGATGACGCCGCCAACGCTTCGCCGGATCGCTTCGAAGGCCCAAGGAGGAATGGCCATGTTTGCTGCAAGCTCCGGATGTCGCGAAGGGTGGTGACGATTCGATGGGATCGCACCCAAATCCTAACCCGGCAAGCGTCCCCGCGCGGAGGGCCAATCTTCTGTGGATTTGATCATTTCTGCCTTGACTCGGGAACAGAAAATAGCCGACTCCCTGAGTGATGATTCCGGAACTTGAGTCAATCCGGAAAGAAAGTCATCTATTTATTTTGGGAGCCAGCGTTGGCCTCATTGCGGTCCTATCGCCTCGACAACTCGCTGCTTCGGCTGATTCGGGTGTCGCTCGTGGTGACCTGCCTTGGCGGGGGTGCGCCGGCAGCGGCACAGCCGCCCACGTTCACTCCGCCCCCTGGTGCACTGCTTTACGATCCCATTCCGCTCACCGGTGGTGACCCCTACGCGATTCAGCCGAGCGGACTTTTCTCCCCACTTCAGCAGCAACCCTCTTTTCGCAACTTCGCCAATCCGGTTCCGTTTCGTGGGCGAATGTTCCTTCGCGGGGAATATCTCGGGTGGTGGCCCGACGCGCTCGAAACACCCCCGTTGGTCACATCGAGTCCCAACGGAACACCGCAAAATCAATCGGCATTCATTGGCGGACCTGCGACCGATGTGTTGTTCGGTGGGGATCTCAACGACGCCTTCCGCAGCGGCGTTCGTGTGAGCGGCGGATGGTACGTTGACCCTTCTCGGTACTGGGGCATTGGCGGGGATTATTACCAATTGTTCGGCGAGGACGATTCGTTTTCGGTCAGTTCCAACGGTGGTCAGATTCTCGGAAGGCCTTTTTTCAACATTGTTTCCGGTCGTGAAACGGCGCAACTGCTCTCGTTTCCGGCGCTCGTGTCCGGCGGCGTGGATGTGAACGCCGAGACCCAATTGCAGTCGTTTGGCATTCACGTTCGGGCCGATGCGATCAACGCCCCCAACGTGGCTTCGCAGATCGCCAACGCTTGCGCACGCGAGCCCCGGCTCGACCTTCTCGTCGGTTTTCGTTACCTGTCGCTCGACGACTCGCTTCGATTCAGCGAGAATCTCACGTCGCTGACCAATGTGGCTGCGGGAACCGTTAGCATCGACGAGAGCTTCGAAACGGAAAATCAGTTTCAAGGACTCGAACTGGGGGTGATACGTGAGATCCCCTTCGGTCGGTTTTGGTTCGAGTCGACCGGGAAAGTGTCACTCGGAACGAACAGGCAAACGGTTCGAATTGCCGGATCAACGTTGCTCACGGAGAACGGAGTGCCCGAGCGGTTCAATGGCGGGCTGCTGGCTCAGCGGAGCAACATTGGCGTCTACGAACGCAATGAGTTCGCAGTCTTACCCGAGCTCGGTGCGACACTCGGGTGGCACGTCACGCCACGATTCAGCGTCAATGTGGGATACACCTTTATCTACTTGAGTAACGCGGTGCGGGCGGGCGATCAGATCGACACCGACGTCAATCCGGGTTTGCTGCCGGTTGAGGACAATCCGCTCAGCGGACCCTTGCGCCCGAGATTCCTGTTTCGGCAAACCGATTTCTACGTTCAAGGCATCACCGTCGGCGGCGATTTCCGTTTTTAGGCGTGGTCTCGAATGGCCAGTGTTGACGTCAAAAATTGGCGTCGTCCGGCGGCGAATTCTGGGCGAAATCGATGACACAGCTGGGCGTAGAGGCGACGCATCAAGTCCGCGCTCCAAGGCGATGGTTAGGCGGCCAAGTTCTTACTGACATCGGTTCGGTAGGCGGATGCCGCAGGCAGGAAACCCGCGAGTACGGCGAGCAAGAGTGCCAATGGCAAAACCCATAACTCGTATGAGCTAACGTGCAAAAATCCAGGCCGCACACCGGTGTGGCTTTCGATGTAGGGGGTGGCCAGCCAGATAACGCCATGCGCGATGAGCCATCCGACGATCGACCCAATGATCGCGATCAAGAGGCTCTCGAGCAGGATGATCGTCGTCACCGTATCGCGTCGGGCGCCCAAGGCCCTCATGACCGCGATGTCACGGCGGCGATCATTCATCGAGTTGTAGATCGCGACCAGAATGCCGATCGCCGCAACGATGCAGGTGATGACCGTGATCACCATCAAGGCGGTTAACAGGGGCCCGATGATTTGTGCCAACATCTTGTTGATTTCACCGACCGGTGCGGCCGCCTGCGCCTCATTGCCTTTGTTGATCGCGGGCATCAACTGCGCCCCGAAAAAAGGGTTGCCCGTGCGGACCAAAATCGCAGTCACTTCGCGTTGGGGGATCGTCAGTGGAGTTGGATCGCCCTCGCGAGCGGCTTCGCCGACAACTTCATCCTCCGCCTCCCCCTCGACCGGCTTGGCGTGCCCCTCCATCAAGTAAAAGCCCTCAAGGTTGACAAAGGCCGCGCGATCATTCGGCGTCCCCGTGGGCGCGAGTATGCCAACAATTTTGAAGGCATCCGCATGGCCTTGGCCCTCGGGGTCACCGTGGGTCGGATAGAAGATGTCGCCCGCCTTGACGTTGAAGGTCGATGCCACGCGAGACCCGAGGACGGCCTCGAAGTACCCGTTCTCTTCGGAATGGGTTTGAAAGTTTCGACCTTCTCGGAATTCGAACGGCTGGTCGATTTCCGGGCCGTGTCGCAACAGATCAAAGAAGTCGGGTGTGGTGCCGACGACGCGAAACTCGCCGTAGTAATCGCCCAGCGCCAGCGGAATGGCGAACCCTCCGGTGACGTAGCCCGCGTACTTACCGTCACGCTCGGATAGTGACGCAGGCCCGCCGAACTTCCGCACCAACTCGGCGCGTTGCTGTTTCGGCATGAATTCCATCAGCATCGTGTAGGGGACGTTGGCGATCGGTTGGCTGAGGTAATAGACCGAATTGAGAGTCAACTGCAGTGAACTGCCTTTGTGCGGCCCCACGACAAGATTGAAACTGGCCGATGAATTGCGGCGAAATGCGTCCGTCACGATCCCATAGACCGCGAGAACGAGCACCACCATCGCCACGCCGAGCGACAGCGAGAGCGTCGTCAGGATGCTCGACAATGCTCGATGACAAAAATTGCGCCAAGCGATCTGGATCAAAGACATGACAAACGGTTCCTCATCCCGATTTCACGATCGCGCGATTGATCGACTCCAACCTTTCGACCCGGTCGAACTGGCCCGCAACCTCCATGCTGTGCGTGACCAACAGGAGCGCGACGTTGTCCTCGCGACAGCTCTCGCGAATCAGCTCGATCACCATCTGGCTGCTCGCGGGATCCACGTTCGCCGTCGGTTCGTCGGCAAGCAAAAGCTTGGGCCTGCAGGCGAGGCTGCGGGCGATCGCGACGCGTTGCTGTTGGCCGACGGACAACTGCGACGGGCGGTGATGGGCACGGTCAGCCAATCCGACGCGATCGAGCAGCCAGGTCGCTCGCTGCGGATCCCGTTTGCCGGCCGAGAACGTCATTCCGAGCCTTACATTTTCGATCGCCGTGAAGCCCGGTAGCAGGTTGAACGTTTGGAATACGTAACCGGTCGACGATGCCCGGAATCGATCACGCCCTGATTCGCTCAGACGAGTGATCTCGACGCCACCGATACGGATCGAACCGCTGTCGGGCGTTGAGATTCCGGCGATCAGGTGCAGCAGGGTCGTCTTCCCACAACCACTTTCGCCGATCAGGACCACCTGCTCACCGGCGCCAACGCTCATCCTGGCGATGTCGAGCACCGGCAATCGACCACCGCCGGGCTGCGGGAACGATTTCTGGAGGGCTTCGATCTCGAGCACGAATCATTTACCTCGCATCGCGCGTTGAAGTCCGAGCTTGGCATCACGATCTTTGATGGTTTGCCGTTTGTCGTGCAGTTTCTTTCCCTTGGCGAGCGCCATCACGCACTTGGCCAGTCCCCGTTCGTTGAAGAAGACCCGCAAGGGGATCAGGGTCAAACCCCGTTCGTGGGCGCGGCCGGCGAATAGGCTGAACTCTCGTGAGTGAACCAAAAGTTTTCTGGGACGTCGCGGGTCGTGGTTCCACATCCCGGCGTTGTTGTAATGAGCGATGTCGGCGCCGATCAGCCAAAGTTCGTTGTTCTTGACGTGAATGTAGGCCTCATCGAGCGCCAGCTTTCCCTCCCGCATCGATTTGACTTCGCTTCCCATCAAACTCATTCCGCACTCGATGGTGTCGAGAATTTCATAACGGAAGCGAGCCTTGCGATTCTCTGCAACAGACTTCAGCGGTAAAGCTTTGGCTACGACCGGCTTTGCCTTCAATCCACCGATCGATTTGGGCTTAGGCGGCGTCGGCTTCGGTTTATCAGGTTTTTTCTTGGCCATGAGCAGGAGATTGTAGTGTTCGCAGCGAGATCCTCGAAGGGCGCCGCGTGCACGCCGCTGCGTGCCAATCGACACGGAGGGTGAATCGTGGGGTTGTCGCGTCGTCCGTACTGTGGGTGTGGCGGTCCGGGTGTGGCGGTCGATTGAGGCCCGGCTAAGATACTCTCAGCGTTCATTCCGCCCGAGTCCTCATTTGAGAGCGTCATGGCTTTTCGCCTTCCCGTCGTTGCCGAGCCTGAACTTCCCGTCGGAACCACGCTGAGTGGCAGCGGGCGGTTGCCGCGTTGGCTGAAGCGGCCGATCCCCGAGCGGAACGCCAACCACCTCACCGCCACGTTGCTGGAAGAGCTCAGGCTCGAGACCGTATGCGACAACGCCAAATGTCCTAACCGAATGGAGTGTTATAGCCAGCAGACTGCGACGTTCATGATTTTGGGGAATGTTTGCACGCGACCCTGCGGTTTTTGCGCCGTGCACCGCGGTCGTCCGCCGCAACTTCCCGAAGCCGATGAGCCCGAGCGGGTCGCGGAGGCCGCCGCTCGTCTGGGACTGAAGCACGTGGTGATCACCAGCGTCACAAGAGATGACCTGCCCGACGGTGGCGCCGAACATTTTTATCAGTGTGTCGTCGCGGTCCGGCAGCGGACCGGTGCGACGACCGAGGTGCTCACACCCGACTTTGTTCACTGCAAAGGATCGCTGGCTCGAGTCATCGAGGCGGCTCCCGACGTTTTCAATCACAATATGGAAACGGTTCCCAGACTCTACCGCCGCGTTCGCGGGCCCAAGAGCGACTACCGCTGGACGCTCGAGATGATGCGTCAAGTCAAACGGTACAACCCGAACGTCAAGACCAAGAGCGGGTTGATGTTGGGACTGGGTGAACGACGAGGCGAGTTGCTCGATGCGTTGGCTGAGCTTCGTGAGTTCGGTGTCGACTTTTTGACGCTTGGACAATACCTGCAGCCAGGCGAGAAGTACCTTCCCGTCACTCGCTACGTTCCACCCGAGGAGTTTGACGAACTGGCGGGACTAGCGACCGCGATGGGATTCAAGAGGGTCGCGAGCGGCCCGTTTGTGCGTAGCAGCTACCACGCTCGCGACATGGCCGAAGCCTGAGCCATGCGCGAGCATCACGTTTTCCTTTTCTCTCGGAGTTTGAGTCAGATGGGTATTGAATCCTTGCTGCGGCCTTTGTTGCCGGTACTTGCAATCACGCTCGCCCTCGTGGTGAACGCTCAAGAGCCGATTCCTTACGGGCCGCCGATTCAACTCGAGATGGCTGGTCAAATCATGCAGGCCGCCACGGCTGAAGCGAAAGCCAATGGTTGGCCGGTTGCCATCGCTATCTATGACAGTACCGGTCACCTCTTGATGTTCCATCGCTTGGACAACACTCAATTGGGAAGTGTCGAGATCGCGATGGAGAAAGCGAAGGCTGCGGCGCTTTATCGGAGGCCAACGGTCTTCTGGGAAGAACGCCTGGCTGAGGGTGGCGCCAACATCAAACTTCTCAAGCTACCGGGCATTCCTTTCGAAGGTGGCTTGCCGATCGTCGCCGATGGCAAGTTGATCGGAGCGATCGGGGTCTCGGGAGTGACGTCTGCGCAGGACGGACAGATCGCCGCCGCGGGACTCAGAGCGGTGCAGCGCTAACGTCGATGGATCAAGCGCGCCCATTGGCCTTGCATTTCGTTTCGTCCTTCTCGGTTTGAATCCTCGTCATCGATTCGTGGTTGGGGGTTAAGATAGCACGCTCGATCCCTCGATGACTGTCCATCTTTCCGTGAGCTTCAGCGATGCGAATGGTTTGGCTAACTCTCTCCCTACTTGTTGGCTTTGGCCTGGTGTCGGCTCACGATTGCCTTGCTCAAAGTGCCGACACCGCTGTTGGCAAGGTCGACGACGGTTTCTCGGTCGCTCCCACCGACTGGCCATGGTGGCGGGGGCCGCTTCGAAACGGCACCGCCGACGCGGACCAAAGCCCACCGATCGAGTTCAGCACCACGCAGAACGTTCTCTGGAAATCCGAAATTCCTGGGCGTGGCTACGGTTCACCGACGGTCACCGGAACTCGGGTAGTTCTCGCGACCTCGGATGAAGCGACGGGTGCGCAGTCGGTGATCTGTCTGGACCGTACGTCAGGCGATTTGCTCTGGCATCGAGTGGTTCATCCCAGCGGAGGAATGCGAAAGAACAACAAATCGACTTCGGCTTCGAGCACGCCGGCCTGCGACGGAGAGCGCCTGTTCATCAATTTTCCAAACAGCGATGCGTTGTTCACCACGGCGCTGGATCTCGAGGGCAACGTGCTTTGGCAGACACGAATCTCGGACTACGTCGAGCACCAGGGTTTTGGCGCTTCACCGGCACTCTATCGTGATCTCGTCATCGTCTCGGCGGACAACAAGGGAGGCGGTGCAATCGCAGCGCTCAGACGGGACAGTGGCGATGTCGCCTGGCGGCGTGAGCGACCTCAACTTCCGAACTACCCCTCACCGATCCTGCTCAACATTCACGGCAAAGATCAGGTGATCATGGTCGGTTGTGACAAAGTGGTCAGTTACGACCCGATGACCGGTGAAACCGTATGGGAAACCGAAGGCGCGACGACCGAATGCGTGACGTCGACGCTCACCGATGGCCATCTGATTTATACCAGTGGTGGATATCCCAAGAACCACATGTCCGCGATCGCTGCCGACGGGTCGGGTCGATTGGTATGGGAAAACGCGAACCGGCTCTACGTCCCCTCGCTCGTAATCCACCAAGGCTACCTTTACGGCGTGCTCGACGCGGGAATCGCGATGTGTTGGAAGGCGGACACGGGCAAAGAGATGTGGAAGGCTCGTTTGGGAGGCACGTTTTCCTCGTCGCCCGTTTTGGTGGGAGACAAGATCTTCGTTTCCAACGAAGGTGGTGAGTTTTTCGTCTACCGCGCGCGACCGGATCGGTGGGAGAGCCTGGCCAAAAACCAACTCGGTGATTTGGTCATGGCGACTCCGACCCTTTGCGATAGCCAAATCTTCCATCGGGTGACGCACCGGGACGATGACGGCCATTCCCAGGAGGTGCTCTACTGTCTGGGCAGCGGTGACCGTGACCAAGCCGGCCAGTCCAGCCCGTGACTCAGACGATTTCGCACGACTGACCTGCGGGCTCTCAGCCCTCAGGAATCTCCTCGAGCCGCTTTTGCCAAACGGCGATCTGCTCGCGAACCCTTGCCGGAGCGGTGCTCCCTTCGCTGACAAACGCTTTCACGGCACCGGCCGCGCCCAGACAGTCGCGAACCGAGCCATCGACCGAGGGGGCGTGCTGCTGCATCACGTCGATTGGCAAATCCTTGAGCGAAACCCCACGCCGCATCGCTTCACCCACGATCGCGCCCACCGCGTGATGCGCGGTCCGCTGCGGCGTCCCCTGACGAATCATCCATTCCATCAGTGTGGTGGCGTCGAGATAGCCGCGTTCGAGTCGCTCGGCGATCGAGTCGCGGCGAAGCTCGGCGCCGGCCACCAGCGGTGCGGCGAGTTCCAGGCAGGCTTCGATCGTGTCGAAAGAGTCGAACAGCGGCGGCTTGTCCTCTTGCAGGTCTCGGTTGTAAGCCAGCGGCAGATTTTTGACTAATAACATCAGCGTTTGCAGATTGCCCATCACTCGGGCGGACTTGCCCCGCGTCAACTCGAGAACATCGGGATTGACCTTCTGCGGCATGATGCTGCTGCCGGTGCAGAAACCATGGGGAAGGCGAATGAACCCAAATTCGACTGTGCTCCAAAGGATCCACTCTTCGGCCCAACCACTGAGGTGTGAGGCGATCATCGAAAGCACAAAGGCGCTTTCGAGCACGAAGTCGCGATCGCTGCTGGTATCGAGGCTGTTGGCGGTGACGCCGTCAAAGCCGAGCGCCGAAGCCGTCATCCGGCGATCGATGGGCAGTGTCGTACCCGCGACGGCCGCGACACCGAGACTCGATCGATTCACCCGCCGTCGGCAATCGGCGACCCGCTCGCGATCTCGTTGGTACTTTTCGATGTAGGCTAGCCAGTAATGCGGCGCGAGCACCGGTTGGGCGCGCTGTAGATGCGTGTAGGCGGGAAGCACGACGTCGATATCGCCGTCGCAGCGGCCGAGAAACGATCGCTGCAGGTTGATCAACTGATCATCCACGCGGTCGAGCGCATCACGGACCCATAGTCGAAGATCCGTGCTGACTTGGTCATTGCGGCTTCGGGCCGTGTGGAGTTTCCTGCCGACATCGCCCAAACGCTCGATCAGCGCGTGTTCGATGTGCATGTGAATGTCCTCGAGCTCGATCCGCAGCGGCAACGTCCCCTGATCGAGCTCGGCCCCGATTTCGGTTAGGGTTCGCACAATCGCCGAGCATTCATCCGCGCTCAGCAGGTTCTGCTTGGAGAGCATTTGAGCATGGGCGATCGAGCCGCGGATGTCGTGGCGGTACAGCCGTGAATCGAAACTGATGCTCTCGGCAAATCGCTCGACTCGAGCGTCCATGCCGCTATCAAAAACACCACTGCGTGAGGGGCTTGCCACGAATCAACTACCCGGGGAGATGAGGAAGGGGAATAATGTGTCGGAATATCGATTCGGAACCGTGGGAAACGCGTGGCGGGCTCCCCACCGATCCGCCGCCTCACGGGGCAGAGTGATCGCGGGGAGTGAAGCCACGGAAGGGATTGCAAAGTGAGTTTTCGGCCATTCGCTCAAATACGGCAAGGGTGTCCAACGCGCAGAGGCGGCTATCGCCGACGCTGGACACCGTTTCCGCTTGCCGGCCTGGGGTGGGGACTGATGATCTTCGGTGGGATCGCTACGGCGCAGGTACCGATCGATCCTGGCCAAGGTGTCCTTTCGCGTCAAACCGTTGCCACCGCCATTGCCGGCCAACCGCTGGGCGTCGCCCATGTGCGAATTCCCTTAGCGTTCAGTGAGCCTGCGGGGACTTCGCCGCGACGGTTGGTTGCGGACGACGATGGCCGGGTGCTCTACCAGGTATCGCGGGAACTGCAGATCGAAGGTCGTCTGGCAAGGCAGGTCGATCCCGCTGGCGGGCCCTTGCTGGGTGGCGGGCGGCTGTTTCGTCGCCTCGGAGACTTGGTTCGTGAAATCGGCAACGATCCGCCGAGCGAAACCGTAGCCCATGACATCTTTTTCCTGTTTACCGGGGACGCCCCGATCCGTTTGAGATTGTCCTCACCCGATGCCGCTGGACGAACGGAATTGATGATCACGCCTGTGAGGCAGGTACCTCAGGAGGCCGGTCGGGTGGGGTGGGCGCGGTCGCCCGCATACGACGCGGCGCTCACGCAGTGGTGGTCCGTGTACTGCCATTCGATGATGGACCAGATGCAGCGAGGTGACTATCCACCGCTGATCGAGAGTTATCTCATCGCCATGCTTTCGGGACGATTGGGATTGCCACTGCCCGCGGGGTTCCTGCCGGGCAGCGGGGCCGAGGAGGCATCCATGGTGTCGACCCTCAAATTGATCGCGGCGACCGACTCGGTTCGTACCGCCATTTTTCGTCATACGGCGGTTGCCGGTGCCGAGCCTCCGATGCCGGCCGATCGCCCGCTACCCGAATCGCCGCGATGGGGTCCCGGAGGCAGTTTGGCGGGTCTAAAAGGTGGGCTTGCAGGTGCCGCGTTCACCGATCAGCCCGAACCCGAGATTGAGCCACTCGCCACACGAGTTCCGCCCGAATGTTTCTACATCCGCTACGGCTCATTTCAGAACTACCTCTGGTTCTTGGATTTGTCGCAGGAATATGGCGGTGATCTCTCACGCATGGCGACAGTCCGCGGGATCAATGATGGGTCGGCCAAGCGGATGGAGGATCAATTGAGCCTGAAAACGAACCAACTGTCACGAATGATGGGTGACAGTGTGATCGCCGATCAAGCGATCGTGGGCCGTGACCTGTTCCTTTCCGATGGGGCCTCGCTGGGGGTCATCTTCCTCGCACGCAACGGTTTTTTGCTGAAAACGTCGCTGAGCAACGACCGAACATCGCTCGCCTCGGCACGCCCGGACGTGACTTTGACCACCGAGACGATCGAAGGCCGTGAAGTGTCGCTGTTGTCGTCGATCGACAATCGTGTGCGATCGTTCCTGATCGCGGACGGTGATTTTATTTTGGTGTGCAACAATCGCGAAATGGTCAAACGGTTCATCGAAGTGGGGCGATCAGGCGATTCGCTCGGCAATACCCCCGAGTTTCGGCTGGCGAGGCGGCTGATGCCCACCAGCCGTGACGACACGATCTTTGGTTATTTTTCGAAGGAAATGATGCGTGGATTGCTTTCGCCCGCCTACCTGATCGAGATGCGAAGGCGTTTGCAGAGCGCGGCGGATATGGCACTTCTTAGGATGGCGAGGCTCGCATCGGAGGCGGAAGGAGCACCGCTCTGGCAGCTCGAGGAATTGTCGGCGTCAGGTCACCTGCCGCCCGATTTTGGTCGCCGAGCCGATGGCAGTGGGGTGATCGTGATCGGCGATGACCTACTGGATTCGATGCGGGGACGCGCCGGAACGCTGCTGCCGATTGCCGATGTTCGGGTTGATGCGGTGACCGAGGAAGAAAGCGTTTGGTACCGTCAGATCGCCGAATACTACAGCACCCGTTGGCGGGAGATTGACCCGATCATGTTCGGTCTCAAGCGATCGAGTGTCCCCGATGCCCCAGGGCTCGAGAGGCTCGAGGCTCACGGTGAGATCGCGCCGCTGGTGCCTGAAAAGTATGGAAAGATCGCCAGGCAACTCGGCGCACCGACTCGTGTGAAGATCGAATTCGCGCCGGACGACATCGTGGCTGGGCAGGCCCACGTCGTCTCCGATCAACTCGGAGGCTCGATCCCGCCGCACCACCTTTTTGCCGCCATCAAAGACACGGTGCCACCGCACCCTGACCAGTTCAATGGGATCTTAAAAACCTATGGCGCGTTGCAATCGGTTCCAGGATATCTCGGAGCTTGGCCGTTCCCCGGATTGATTGACCGGCTGCCGCTGGGTTTGGGGCGAGGCCAACCGGTTGGTCCTGGTCTCTCGCGGTTAATCGGTGGCTTGTACCGTTACCAGGGCGGTGGCTTCAGCATCGTTTCGTTCCAAAGCGACGTGATGATGGCATCGTTGCCCTTTCTCAGTGCCGTCGAGGGTGATGACGACGCACAGGTTCGGTTGCGAGTGGGCAACCTGAGCGGCAGCCAGCTAGAGACCTGGGTCAACTCGCAGTTGTACGCGCAAGCGGCGAAGTCATCACGGGGCGGCGCCGATTTGCTCGCGCTGCTGACGCACCAGTGGAACGTCCCCCCGGATACTGCCGCGGACGTGGCCGAGACGATACTCGGCGGGCGATTGCAGGATCCACTCGGTGGCCGTTATGAATTGGCGGGATTAACGGGAATTGCCGAGGCATCCGGCGGGGGCGTGGGCGCCGACGACCGGTTGTCGCTGCGTTGGCGAAGCACGGCGTGGGGCGATGGCGGTTGGTCGGATTCGGCCCCGCCCGAATACCGCGCCCCTGTGTTAACTTGGTTCCGCGGTGGGCGGGCGAATCTGACGCAGTACGCCGATCGGCTGGTCGTCGACGCTGTGGTCGATCTCCAGCGGTTGCCGGCCGCCGGTGGTCGTTGATCCCGGTTTCCCTTTACTCAGCGAATCCCTCACTTGGCCTCTCAACGCCTCAAGCTCGGCACGTTCCTCGGCATTGACCTGTTTGTTCACTGGTCATTTCTTTTGCTCGTGGCTTATGTTGTTTACGCGTCTCGCAGAATGGGCGGCGATCTGGCGATGGTCGGTTTCTCCGTTGCCCAGCTGCTCGCCGTCTTCGCATGCGTCACGCTCCATGAATATGGTCATGCGATGGCGGCGCGAGGATTTGGAATCGGGACGGTCGATATCACGCTGCTCCCGATCGGCGGTGTGGCGCGGCTGCGAAAGATTCCACGAATTCCGATTCAGGAACTGGTCATCGCCGTCGCCGGGCCCGCCGTCAACGTTGTGATCGCTGCCGCGGTGTTCGGGTTGTTTTTCTTGCTCGGCGGTTTGGAGGTCGTGCAGCAGTTGCTGGGAGTGGGTGGGGAGTTGATGGCTCCCGACGTAATCGAGAGCGCTGAAGGGCCCGCCGCGAGTGATTTTCAGGGAGGCAACGCCGCGGGCGATGCCGACGCACTGATGCAACCCTCCTGGGCTGCGTTCGCGATGTCCTTGCTGGTGATCAATCTGTTGTTGGTCGTGTTCAACATGATCCCCGCGTTTCCGATGGACGGGGGGCGGGTGTTGCGGAGCATCTTGGCAATGGGTTTGCCCTACGGCATCGCGACGCGATGGGCACAGCGGATCGGCGTTTTTTGGGCGATTCTGATCGCCGCCTACGCGGTCTCGGCCGACCCACCTCGATGGCCGATGCTATTGATCGCCGGTTTCATCGTCTACGCAGGCTACGCCGAGGCGCGTCAAGTCGATTGGACCGATGCGCTCGAGGGGTTGAGGGTAGAAGATGTAATGGATCGTTCACCCGTTGTCGTGCCCATGGAGACACCGGTGGAGGAATTGGAACGATGGTGGACGACCCAATCCGTGCCTGCGGTCGCTGTCACGGGTCTGGGCGGAGTGTTGGTTGGCACGATCCGCTTGGTCGATCTGGCGCGAGGATACGACGATGGCGGCCGCGCTCCTTCACGAATGGGTCGGCGAAATCGTCGCGCGGCGAATCAGGTAGGCGATAACGGACTGAAGAGAACTTGGCCGCTGACGGCGGGGGAGATCGCCGTGCACGACTCGCCCGTCCTCGAATCTAACGAACCACTCATTTCACTCGTCCGCGGCGGTCGCGAAAAGCACCGTCAGTGGCCCGTTATCGATTCCGATGCGAAGCTGATCGGAATGATTGACCTCGAAACGTTGCTGGCGCAGGCTGCCGTGGCCAGGCGCATCGGGGCGCGGGACTCGAGCCCGCAATCGCAGGCACCAGTCCCGCCCGCCTACGGGTCAGCTGTCGAATCGCAAACGGATTGGCATTAAGGCGCAATCGAAAATTTAGTCAATCGGGCCTCTGCATTCCGCGTACAATAAATACCCACGGTAAACCGGATGGACAGAAACATGGCGCTGGGGTCAAGGCGAAGCTTGACGGTCGAGTTCACGCATCGCGTTACGGTGATCTTTCCATAACCTCAAAACTACCAAGCCCGCCTGAATCGACGATCCGAAATTCAGTTTCGACCCGCGGACCTCGGACCAACGATCCAGCGGCATTTCAAACAGGTTGACGGTACGTCCCGAACGTTTGCAGTCGATGAGGTATCGCGACAGCAGTTCGACGTCGAATGCCCATCTCGAACGAAAGGGTTCCGCCAAGAGTGCATGTAGCCATGCTTCGTTTCGAAACATCTTGGCACCGCATTGTGTATCGTACACGGGCAGATCGAGTGCGACGGACGCGAGGGTGGCAAAGACGCGGCCGACGTAGTGGCGAACACCAGATCGTTGAACCTGGCGTCCCAAGCACCGAATGCGCGACCCCAGGATGATGTCGAACTGCGGATTCTGTTGCAGCAGTTCATAGAATTGGCGGCTCGCTTCCAATGGGGTTGCCAAGTCGGCATCCCAGTACGCCACCGCGTCGACCGGCCCGTCGATCACATGCAACAGACCCTGGCGGACGGCTTCCGCCTTGCCCTGATTGGTCTCGAGCGTCAGGAGGTTCGCTCGGGAGGCGTGTTGGTCGCAAAAGTCCTTCAACATCCTGGCGGTTTGGTCGGTACTTCCATCGTCAACCAAACACAGGTTGAGAGCCGGGTCGTTTTCCAAAGCGATTCGAAATGCATTCGACTGGAACCTTGCTTCTTCATTGAAGCAAGGTACGACGATCACGAACATGTCAAGGATCCTTCGCGCACGGTGTGGATTCGTGATTGCCCCACGCAATGGCTGCTGGCCTGTGCTGATCAGGGGGACACTCGGCCGGTCGTTTTCGGGGAGTGATTTTGCCTGGACCTCTTTGAAGCGCGACAATCAAGCTGATGCCCAAACGGTGGGGAATGCGATTGATGGGCTGGTCAACCAATCCCTTTAGCTGACGTGATTCCGACGAAAAGATCCCCGTCAATGATCGATTGAGGAGAGTGGGTAGCGGTCGTAAGTCCGAATAGACTTTTGTTGATCCGCCATCGAGTCGCGGAAGATACTGCTTACCTTTGCGGATGGTTCGGATCAGAGGAGCTAACCGCCAATTGAGACCCGAGAACAGGCGGGGTGTAAGTGGTAAGCCTTGCCACAACTTTGACAGCCGTTCAGGCGCGTAGCGGCGATAGTGAAACAAGGCTTCGTCGTGGGTGCTCCAAAGGTGTTCATCGGCGGGGACGGTGATGAGTAGCAATGAACCAGGGGTCATCAGGTTCGCGATCCGACTGAACAATTCAAAGTCGTCCTCGACATGTTCAAGGACATCCAGTAGCAACACGAGGTCGGCGCGTGCAATCGGCTCGGAGAGTTCTTCGATCTGTCGGTAGACTTGGTACCGACGCTCGGGAAAGTGCGATCGGGCAATGTCGATCGCGTGACTTGAAATGTCGGCCCCCCGAACATCCCATTTCGACGAAAGTTGGTCCACCAATGCGCCAGTCCCGCACCCGATTTCGATGACCGATGGTTGTCGGTTCTGGCCCCCGAGCAAACACGATGAAACCTCATCGATGATGCGGTGACGAGCCACAAACCACCAGTGAATGCGTTCGTAACGGGAATGTTCGATGAAGGCGTTGTGGTCCATGCTGTGCGTGGCGTCGACTGATGCGGGCAACTAGATTGGATCGATGTTTGGATATTCAGAATAATCCCGGTGTGACTGAAACCTTCTGGGAAGCAATGGATCGACCGTGACGCGACCCTCCGCCTACCCGCTACTTATCGTGTTTGCCGTGCTGCTGATCTATGGGCCGCTCTTCCACGCGGTTTACGGATTCGGTGACGACTTTGTCCTATTCTTTTCGGAGCAAACGCAGGAGCACGCCTTTCTTTCGGATGGTCGCCCGATCTTCGCGCTTTCGCAGTTTTTGTTTCACCGTCATACCGCGGAGTTAGCCGACCTGTGGCGATTTCGCTTCTTGTGTGGCGTCGGCGTTGCCGCCATCGCGGTTGTCTTTTTTGAGCAGCTTCGGAGGTTCGGGGGTGACCGTGTCGAACGGGCGGGGATCGCCATCGCGCTGGCGACGCTTCCCTGCATGCAAACCTACGTCGCTCAGGCTGTCACTTGGCTTTCCCCATTTGCGGGGCTGGCCGCGATCGGTGCGGCCGGTCTGACGCAAAGGGCGGGTCACGTCCGCACGTCGTTACTCAAAAGATTCGCCCTCATTTTGTTTGCCGCGTTTTTGATGTTGGTCGCTGCGGCAACCTATCAGCCGATGTTGTCGTGGTATTGGTCCATCGCCTTCATGATGACGCTCGATCGACGTTTTCTGCGTTCTCGTGAATACCGAAAATGGACTTGGTCCGTTTTGCTCTGGGGTTTCGTTTATTTTGCGATTTGCTTTCTAGCCCTCAAGTCGTTTTTCTGGTTGACCGATCTTGCGCCAAAGAGTCGCATTGAGTTGACTCGCAATCCATTCGAGAAGGTGTATTGGTTTCTGAGAATTCAGTTGCCGCAAGCCCTGAGCTTTTGGTGGTTGATGGAGGTGCCCAGCGGATTGAAGCGGTTGTTGGCGACCGCAGTGGCGGGCTCCTTAATTCTGTTCACCTATGTTTTGACATTTGCGCGTCTGCATCGAATGAAACGAAACCAGATGGTACCTCGGCCGGGCTTCTGGCTACTGATCGGATGGATGATAACGTCCAGTGCCGCTTTGGTCCTGACACATGTTCACTGGCTGGTGAT
>JBGTCJ010000139.1:0-6410 GCA_041748895.1 Pirellulaceae bacterium | reverse complement strand
GTCGCCGACGACGACTTCGCCAACCAGTAGGGTCTGACTCGTTCCGTCGAAACAATCCTTCATTGCGAATCCATGTCCGGCAGCGAACATGCCACGCTTGGTTGAGTCGTCAAATCGTCTCGGTGCGGTATCATTCGGGTGCGTCCATTGCGGTTTGCCGAAGGCGCATCCTACCGCATCGATGCCATCACCCAAGCAGGCAGCGTAGTTGGTCGCACCGTTGTTTTTCGCCGATGTGGGATCACTCGGACAACGCAGCATCTCAGGCGACCAGGACCAGGGCGAATACGCCACCAAGTTTGCTTCGGGCAACTGGTTGAACCACGGAACTGGACCCATTGAAGGAAAAGTTCGCACGACCGGCGGATCGGAGGTCCATGGATTGGAAATGATTTCCCAGAGTGATTGCTGCTCGATAAAGGGCAGAGTACCGACGAGATAACTTAGCCGTCGGTGGTTGCTCTTTGAATCCGGTCGAGTCCGAATACCTCCCGGTTCATCGGTTCCGCTCCCATGCGCCGGAAGGATTCCAAAAGCAGCATGGTAGTTATGCAGACCCAGTCCGATTTGCCGGATTCGGTTGGCACAATCCGAGCGCCGCGCCGCCTCCCGTGCCGCTTGCACCGCCGACAGCGTCAGGGCCACGAGTACCCCGACAATCGTGATCACCACGAGCAATTCGATCAGCGTAAAGCCTCTCACACTTTTCCAAGGCAACGATCGACGGAAAAAAACGAATGTTGATAGAGTTCGCATCAAATCACCGAATCGCTGAGAAGAGGCCATTGAAAGCGAACGTTCGCGAAATTTTCGATGGCCGCCGCGGCATGAGTCGCTGGTAAATAAGAAGGTGTTCCAGGAAGTTCTGGTAACTGCCCAAGATGTCTGGTCAGCCAATTGATAGCTGACCGGATTGAGTCCTTGTCTGGCGATAGCAAACCATCAGCAAGACTAATCCATTCAAGATGATGACCCGTCCAGATCAACGGTACGTCCATTTCCTTCTGATTGACAACACTTGTCGCTGGGACGTAGGACCCGTCAGATCGTTGAGCTAAAGTGAGTTGACGAGACAACTTGATCAAATAATCCATCGCCGAGGTTCGAATGGTATCGCTAAGCAGCTGCTCATCTTGATCGGCTCTCAATGCGACGATCAATGCGTATGGGTCGTGCGAACCCAAACATGAAGAATGTCGAGTTTGTTGACTTGCGAGCATACCAGCTAAACGATTTACCGACCAAACGTCGCCGAATCGATTTTTCCAACGACAGGGCGGAGAAACGTACCTTGCTAGCGATTCGCAGGTCCATGGCAACTCCTGTTTATCGTCTAACCTAGCCAAAGAGTCGCGCAACATGTCGCCAATCGTGAACCGCTCATCTGTATCCAAAAACACAGGAAAGTCCGACGCAATTGACAGTTCGGAGCAGAGTCTAACAATTGCGTCAACGTGCCCCACAACGCCTTCTTGATTCAAGCCGATGGCGTGATACCGAACGGCGATGCCAAAATCACTATGATTCAACAAACTAGGTGTCGAAAAACCGCACATATTTCGAAAAACTCTGCTATCCAGCAAGCATCGCAACATTTGTTCGCCACTAAAGGTTTTGCGATCTCCTCTCTTGAACGACGGCGAGTCTACACCGGCATATCGCAGCCAATGCGTCATTTCACCAAGCTTCAAAACGTTCCAAAAAGGCTCAAGCCGACGTCGAATAGCTCGCAAAACCTCCTTCGGAGGTGCCAAATCTTTAAGGTCATCGCGTGCTGAAATACTAAGGGGAAATAACCGAAGAGCGACCTTGGAATAACCGGGAGGTTCAAGTTTGGCATTCTCACAACCACTAATGCTCGATGCACCGAAGCCAAGTCCCAACTTCAAACAGTGTCGACGATTCATTGCTAGTTCAATCACGATGCATCTCTCCAGATGATCGAGCGTCGTACAAGTTGATAGATTGCTGCAGCCACGCCCGCAATCGCGATTGCCACGGAAAACCGATTGCGCCATGTCAGGTCTTGGAAACCATCTGACAGTACGATCACCTGACCGGCATAGCTTCTATTGAGAGCATCGGCTGGACGGACGCCGATGGAGAAGGTATCTGTCGACATCACGGAAAAACTGTCGAACCGATCATCGTAGCTTAGTACAACGTTGTAATGATGCTGGCCATCGACCTCGGAAACCTCACGGGCAATGAATGGCACGCTAAGATTTGGCAACGAACTCGGCGACACTTCTCGCGATTCCGAACTTATGCCTTCAGCCTCTAGCAGCGATTGAACTTCCGTCATCGACAGACCCCGTGGATCAGCAACCGAATGCGTTTGCAGGAAGCTCGCGTAATCTTGTCGGTGGCCGAGTAGTCGCAAAACAATGTATGCGGCGTGGACGCCACAATGCGAGCTATTGGACTCGCTTAGATCAAGCGGCGGATCAATCGTAGTGTTGATCGGCACGCCGATTTCACGAAGAAAATTTAACTTCGGATAACCGACTTCGGATTCGCTAGCAATAGCGACCGTGCAAGCGGACAAGGTCACCAGAAACAGAAATCTGAGTTTTGAAGACATTTCCAGTGACCCAAACGACGACAAATGTTACGATTACAAATTTGATTTGGACTATAATTAACTGATCTCGCTATGGAACAATCCCGATCAAGTTCAAATGAGCCAACGCGAATGTTCCATAGCGGATCGATTGCAGCTTTGTGATTCAAAGTCTGAAAGCTTGGTCACCCATCATAATTGATGAATCAACTCTCACCGTTGCAGGACGCCCCCAAGGCCATGTACGCGGTAGGACAGCCAGATCGACCACCCGTCGAACATGTTTCCTGAACTGGGTAATGGCTTCCGCCTCCGGGCGCCGAACCTTGAAACCCGCCGGAACAGCACACGTTTGACGTTACACCCGATGCTGCCCAATTACACGAGTAGCCGCTGTCGCCGCCGTGCAATTGACCGGCAAGTTCGGGTGACAGCAACCGCCCAGGGTTTTGTACAGCGATTTGTGACACTAGGCACATCGCACCCGCGAACAGAATTAACTTACTCATTCGTGACGCCTCTTCTTTAAGAACAACCACCAACCGTCACGGCCAACGCAGCCGCAACCAAACTAGCGCTAGTACTTTTTTCGCTTGCTCGGGCGGACGAAATAGGCGATTAAAGCTCCGACAAGTCCGACAATCGTCAGCCCCATCGCCTGCGATTGACGCATCGGCAATGCGCGACGAGCACTTGCGAGTGAACGTTCCATCTGGCCTTCACTCAGATCGCTCAAGGTGTAAAATTTGGCTCGGTATTGATCGTCCACATGGGAGCCGATCGGTATCGCCATCCGCAATTCTTTTTCCGCGACCCCGATCCGCATCGGTTGAAACATTAGCGTCGAGGTAGCGGTTCGATTCCCGTCGTGATCGATTCGAATAATTTGCTGAGGCTGCCAAACGCCACTGGAAACCAGTTTGAAGTTTGAACAGTCATATTCGGATTTCAACACACCCTGACCATCAAAGACCTTTCGACGAATCATCGTGTACCCAAACTTTGGCACCAACCACAATTCATCCCAGTTTGGACGCGTTAGCTTGATGCATTCGACTCCTCGCAATTGTTGACCAGGCGCTACTCGATATTCTGCCGCATGAGCCTTCAGGCAATGGACTATCGCCTGCCGTGGACCTTCTGTGCCCTCAAAAGCAAACGTTTCGCCCTCGGGGTAAAAAAGATAGCTCAATGGATGGCAGAAACTCTTCAAGTAGGTCGATGGATAAGGAAGAAACTGGACATTCAGAGGAGAGGCACGCGGCGTTAAAGATTTTGTACCATTGAATGACACCTTGGTGACAAAGTCGTACTGAGTCGAATAGCGGGTCGTTTTGTTCTTATCGAGGTACGACATCAGTGCTTCGCCATAGAAGTTGGGATACTTAACGTTCCAAAACGCCTCGGGGATCTCGCCCCAATACAACGCGCTATCTTCAGGGTGATTGACCGTCGTTACGGAATAGTCTTGGTGGAATCCACCAGGAATATTCAGCAGCGCCCGTTGTGATTTTTTTACTTGGTTGGCGATGTCGGAAAGAGCCGGGGCTTGGCCGGAGGAGCTTGATGACAATAGAAGAGCACTGCACACCACCGCTGCGAATCGATTTCTCAATCCGACTTGCAGCATCCCGACGACGGCTAGAACGGTATCGAAGGTCGCTTCACACTCAAACCAAGTATCGTCAGTTCGACATCCCAGGCCTGACGTTTCTCGTACGAGAGGGACTTTGTTCGAGTCCATAGTTGCCCCGGCACTCATCGCGGATTCAGTCCTTACATTCGTAGAACGCGTAGTGAATCGATGCCTATACCTTCGCAGTCGAGCGTGATGGAAGATGATGTCGACGGCCGGTACCTCTGCTCGCGAACCGTTTGAAGTATCTCTTCTAATAGGCGGCGGACGAACACAATCAATTCAGCAAGTGCCCACAACCCGAACAAACCGAGCGACGCCAAAACGCAGACGCCTGCTAAAACAAGCGATTGCAAATGTCCATCACCGTTGCCGAAGCTCCATAGAACGAGAAATCGAAAAATCGGAAGTCCACCGATCGCAATCAGGAGCAGCGCCGGTGGCGCAAATAGCCATTTGGGACGATACAGCAGCGTCATACCCAGTATCGTGACCGCTTGCCGAAACACGAACGTGAGGCTCGATGAGGCCAATCGACTGGGGCGAACCGAACGAGCCACTTCGATGGGCACAAACTCAATTGCCAATCGGTGATGCGACGCCTGCAAGATGGTTTCAATTGTGTGACTGAATCTCGTCAACAAACAGATGCGAATCGCTGCAGTTCGCGAGAACGCGCGAAAGCCGCTGACTGCGTCAGGAATCGGTTGTCTGGCAAGCAAGCCGACGATGAGACTGCCGTAGCATTGGAGTCTTCGTTTGAACCACGAAAATTCGCCATTCGTGCCAGGGTTTCGGTCACCTATCACGATGTCGGCTCGTCGACATCGAATCGGGTCAATCAAACGCTCAATCGCATCGCCAGGATACTGCCCGTCCGCGTCGGTATTGACGATGATATCCGCTCCCAACGCTAAGCAAGCATCGAGCCCTGAACTAAAAGCTTCGGAGAGCCCGCGGTTTACGCTGTGACAAATCACCCTCGATACGCCGAATTCGGCTGCAATCTGGCACGTGGCATCAGTGCTACCATCGTCGATCACCACGACCAGTATCTCGTCGACGCCGTCGACATGTTTTGGCAAGTCACGAAGCGTGGCAAAAAGTTGCTCCGCTTCGTTGAAACACGGAATCTGAATCGCGAGTCGCATGAGAGGGCTCATCGCACAACTAAGTCGCGGAAGAACAGATTAGTAAGTCGCAAAAGGACAGATTAGTAAGTCGCAAAAAGACAGATTAGTTTCGAGAGGCACAACCTCAGACTAACACACAGCAAAGGGGGGGGGGGCAACCCATTGTTTGCGATTTTGGGAAAAAAGATTTGCGTAAGGACTTGTCACTAAAACACATGCCTCCCCGTACAGGACGCGCAATGCGACAGCTCTAAGAGCATGAAATCGCTTAAGTCGGTATTTCTCAATCACTTATGCGTTTCGAGTCCGGTCAGGTCACCCCTTTAAAGAGCCGAAAAGGACCGCACCAGCAGACGCCCTGCCTCATCACCTCCCCGAGCGCAACCCTCTTCGTGAACATTCCCTGGTTTCGCCAAATCGCAAGTCATTACCTGCAGATAAGTTAGCGATTCCGAGTCCCGTTCGGGATAACGCACGAGTCGCGGCGTTCGGAAAATTGCCCAAGCTGTCGACGTGTCAAATGCGAAAGTAGGAGCACACGCGAGGTGATTGGGCATGTCGGGGAGCGGCAAGAAGGGATGATCTCTAGACGCGTTTGGTGGGTTTGAAGGGGGGCAAATCTATGACGAGGTCATCGCACTCTGCCTCTCCCGCATCGATTTCCGCCTAGGGCAGCAACTGCGTCGCGTTGAAATGAAATCACACGGCGGAGCGGCGTGAAGACTTGGCAACGGTGGTGTCCGTTACGATGATCGTGGTTTGGGCGGGGCGTGTCTTGTTTGAAAGACGAGTCGCTGATCGGGTTCAGTCTGAAATCCATTCGCTGCAGATTCGGAGAAACGACCATGGCTCACTGTTTCGTCGACCTTCGAGATGATGGCAAGAAGACTTATCTCTATGCGCAGAACCGGACCAAGCGCGTCCGGGAAGTGCTGTGGGGAGACTACCTGCACGTCAATCGCGACTTGAACGACGGCTGGTTGGAAATCGAATGGGCGCGGAGGTCGCCGACGAAGCGCCAGACTCTGTACATATCCAAACAGGACACTATCCAGCAGCGGCCGCTGGAGATCATCTT
>JBGTCJ010000138.1:0-18487 GCA_041748895.1 Pirellulaceae bacterium | reverse complement strand
ACGTTCGGGATCAACCAGTACTTGATCTACACGCTCAGTGACTGTTGGTCCGCGGGATACCGCTTCGAATGGTACAACGTCTCGGAGGCTCCGTTTGGTGGCATTGGCAACGTCGACATCTACGGAAGCACCTGGGGCTTGAACTACAAGCCTCACGCCAACGTGACCATCCGCCCCGAACTTCGTTACGACTGGCATCGCGATGACGCGGCACTGGTCAATAACAACTTCCCAATTTTCCAGGAAGGTGGACGCGATCAGTTCTCGTTCGGAATCGACTCGGTCTTCACGTTCTAGACCGTGTGAACGCTTCGGATCGCTAAAGATCAAGACCGCGATGCCCTCGCCCGCACTCCCGCGGGCGGGGGCATCGTCTTTTTGTGTCCGATCTCAACTCCACCGCGGGACCATCGCCGCACGCGTCGCCAATCGCAGCCGCAACATCGACATCAACGAACCGCGTGGCTCAGCGCTGGTAGATCGGCAGGTAGCCCCGATCGAGTTGCAGCATGATCAAGTTGCACGCGGTCACGTAGACCGGATGAATTTGGCCCTCCCAGTACCCATCGGTTCTTTGGTCGCTCACGATTCGGTCGTAGAGTTTGTCGCGGAACGGCACCCACAGCTCATCGCCCTGCCGGTACACCACTTGGCTGTAGTAAAGATAGGTGTAGTGCCAGTGACCAAAGGCCCTCGCTCCATCGCTGATGTCGTGCAGGTTGTCCTTCGAATATTTGAGCATGTCGGGGATGTGCTCGCTCGAGTAATCACCGGCGTTGTAGAGGGCGGCCAACGCCGCGGCGGTGATCGCCGGCCGACTGCTCCCACGCTGCTTGCTGCTGTAGCTGATCCCCCCGTCAGGATTCTTGCATTCGTAGATGTACCCCTTGGCTTTATCAATCACTTCCGCCGCCACGGGGATTCCGGCATTTCGACACCCCCGCAGCCCTTGAACCTGGGTGATCGTGGTCGAACCCTCATCGAAGTCGTTTCCTTCTCGCGCCGAAACGTAACCCCAACCGCCCGCGGCCGTCTGCGCGTTACCGCTGAACTCGACCGCCTTGGTCAACACATCGACGAGCTCTTGCCGTCGATCGATCAACCCCTCTTCGCCCAGTACTTGCGATAGGAAGAGCATCGAGAATCCGTGACCGTAGGTGTATCGCGAGTCGGTCTGGGGGTCGCCAATCAGCCCGTTCTCGCGACTTTTGCTGATGATGAAGTCTGTGGCGCGCGCGACCTGACGCGCGTAGGGGCCCTGCGTCGTGGTCGATCCGCTGGCGACCATCGCGGTTCCCGCCAGCGCCGCCATCGCGGTCGGGTAGACCTGAGTGTTCCACTGGCCCCGCGACGACTGGTTCCGCTTCAACCAGCCCAATCCTTTCTCGATCGACTCCTCGAACCGAGGATTTCTCGCCGCCCGCGCGGTCCCGACCGATGCACCCGAGGCGATCCAACCGGCGGTGGCCAGACGAAGCCAATCGCGTCGATATCGGCCGGCGGTTGGGAAAGTCTTCATACAGCCTCGGTGAGTACGGATTGGGCAAAGGGGACCCTGAATTGTAACGCAACGACGACTTCGACCCAGAGCATTTCCCGCCGGACTCACGGCCGAGACGACCCGCGGGCTTCGTTGAGCGAAGCGTGAATGCCGGTTTTGCGTTGGCACTCTGGACAGTAGTAGGTACTTCGCTGCGCCTGAACGATCCGGCGGATGACCCCAACCTGGCAACGTCGACACTTTGTCCCGGCGAGGTCATAGACGCGATGGTGATTCTGGTAACGGCCATCCTGATTGAGCGACGTGCGATAGGTTCGATCCGCAAGAGTCGATCCCTCGTGCCCGATGGCATCCCAGAGCACCAGCGAAATCGCGCGATGAATTCGCGACCACTGCGGCCCGCTAAGAGCATCGCATCGTTGCCGCGGGTCGACACCTGCCACGTGCAAAATCTCCGCCGCATAGAGATTGCCGATCCCCGCCACGTGTCGCTGGTCCATCAGCGCCACCTTGATCGGCCTTCGGCTGGCGCCCAACCGCTCGCGTAGCCGCTGGGGATCGATCGACAATGCGTCCTCGCCGATCCGATCCATCCCGAGCCATTGATCCAGCTCCGCGCTGGCCAGCAGCCGCACCGTTCCCAGCCCGCGGCGATCCCAGAAAAGCAGTTCGCGCGGCTCCGCGCCGTCCAGCAACAGCCTCAACCGGAGGTGTTGCGTGGTCGGTGGGTCGCTCACCAACACCATTCCGCTCATCCGTGGTTCGATCACCATCACCTGGGCGTCGGCAACGTGAATCAGCACCCGCTTTCCACGACGCGAGATCCCGCTGATCCGCTGGCCACAGATTCTCCGACGCAGCTCATCGATCGGCGGCGAAAAGGTGATCGGCCTGCAGGTGCTCGGAGGCCGCTGGGCATCGACGATCGTCCGACCGACGATCGGTGCGATCCCGCGGCACATCGTTTCCACTTCAGGCAATTCCGGCATGGGCAATCCACTGAGATCCGAACCCTATTGATTTTCCCCCGTCGGAGGCGGGTCCTTGGGTCGTTCCGGATCGTCGCTCAATCCATAGGCCGGATCCAGGGGAGCCTCGGGCAACAGGTCGATTTTCCCGATCTCATCGGACTCGTCCATCGCTCGCAAGTGCCGATCGTCATCCGACAGCTCAACGGACTCGAGCTCCCAATCGTCCGTGTCACTCATCAATTCGACGACGGCCGCCCGGTCGTCATCGTTGTTCGATGGCGGCCCCGGGTCGTCCAGCGGCCAGGTCAACTCTCCCGTCGCGGGATCCGCGACCAAGCCCAGCGTCGCGGTATCGGTCGAGTCCGGCTGGGGAACAAATTGGTGTGGGTCGTCATCGGCGCGGAAGTAATTGATCGCCGTCTCGGCATCGGACGAGGGCTGATCGAAATCGAGCCCTTCGAGAGTTAACGGCTCATCGTCATCGTTAGCGGCGAGCGCGGGATCTGCCGGCGAAGGGGCCGATCCGTCTACGCCGCTCGTGATCGCGTCATCCCGAGACGCGGTGGCCGCATCGAGGAGCAGGTGCGAGTCGCTCATCCGCGCGAAGTCACGATCACCGCCTGACGCCGATGGCGAACTCGTGTGCGAATCGACACCGAGGAAGATGGATTCGACATTGCCGCGCAGGATCTGATAGCCGAGATCGATCGCCTTGCTCTCGCTCCATCCCCTTTCCACGCAGAAGTCGTCGGCCAAAATGGAGGCGAGTATCCGGCGATACATGTCGAACTTCGGAGCTACAAACTCGAGCTTGTAGGCATCGCTGTAGTAGCCGATCTGCTTCGTTCGCGGCACCGCCTCCAGGCGAGCGGCCAGGTCGTGCTCGATGTAGGTCGGCGTGTTGCTGTACCACCAATGGCCGTTGGTGATCACGTTCGGAAAGATCCATGCGTAGCTGACGAGTTCTTGATTGGTGACGCTCGCGAGCACAGAGATCGGGAAACGAACCGAAGGGAAGGCGTTGAACAGTTTGCCGTACTGGATCAACGACACGCGGCTGTCGTAGAGGTCGCGACCCTGATAGACGCCGGACTCGTAGACGCCTCGGTTGACCCCGATCATCAAATCCATCGGAAGCTGGTACTCGTCGCACAGTTCGACAATCGTCCAAAAGACGCGGCGGGCGATCGCGTTGCGATGCGATGGGTCTACCGAAGTTCCTTGCCGCAGGATCGCGTCCCAGGCAGTGAGCGCTCGGCCATCGGGGACCGCCGTGGGTTGAAAATCGGGCGGAAGAGAGATCGCGCAAGCCTTCGCGCCGCGAGCCGTGAAGTGTTCGAACCGCTGCTGCAGCGAGTCCCGAAGTGACCCCAGCGATCCGTTCAAATCGATCGAGGTGCATGCGGCCAAACGGTCGCGAACCTCGGGCTTGGCGAGATGAAAGACCAAATCGTCCGTTCTCAGACAAGGGATGTAGGTCTGCGCGTCAAATCCCTCCAGGGCGTCGTCAAAGTCGTTGGTGAGGAACACCGCCTCGACGTTGGCCTTATCCAAAACCGTAGCCGGCCAATCCGCCGCCGCCATCACGCCCTCGGCGCGATCAAAGAGCGCTTCCCAGTTTTCCTCGTCGATCACCTCGCCGTCCAAACCGAAGAGGTTCTGGCAGATTTCGATCAGCCACGCGTACTGTGCCGTGTTCGTCAAATGCCGCAGCGAGGGCACCAAACGTCTCACCAACTCGCGACCGCTGAGCCCCTCCTCCTCGATCTGCTCTCGCGGCAGCCCAGCAGAATGCGCCAACTCCGTGTAATAGTGATAGCCCAACAAATCAGCCAAAGACTGCGAGGCCGGTTGATGCGGGTTGATGTGCGTGTGGGGATCGATTAGCGCGATCCCACGTAGCTCATCGAGAAGGCGGTCGCGAAGTGAACCCATGTGCTGAAAACGAAATCGGTCGAGGGCTGGCGGGCGGGTGAACGTCACGGAGGACACGCAAGCACCCAATATAGCTTGCGATTGAAGTCTGGGCGGTCGCGTTTTGCCAAGTTCACGCGCTGCGGTCGGCCAATCCACGATAAAATCGTTCGCCAGGGCGATAATTTGCGCTACAATGATCACTCGTAAGCGCCGCGATCGGTCGACCACCACGCGGGGCTGTGGAAGACCAGCCACATCGGTAGGCCATCGGGGCGAAGCAACATGAATCCGTTCGACGACCCTGGCAGCCCGACTCCCACGATCGATTTCACTCGGATTCCGCGGCGATCGACTGAATCGGCTCACAACCCTTCGCCGACCTCGGTGCCAACTGTGTCGCCTATGGACGCGGGTGATGGGGGCACGACGGGACTGGCGAGGGTGCAAGCACGTCAAGGTGGCGGATCCCAAACTGCCGGTCCGTCGGGTGGATTATTGGGACAGGGGTTCTTCTTCCTGATGTCGATGGCGATCATGCTTGCCGCCGCGAGATTCGTGATGCCGACGATCGTCGAGGAAGCCCGCTACGCGTGGTACCGGGGCGAGCTGCGTGCGCAGTACGAAGCCAGTGGTGATGGGCTCAAGAACGTGTCGCTCGGCGCGCTCAGTGAAGCCTACCAAATGGTGACCGAGCACGTCGGTCCGAGCGTGGTTCACATCGATGTCAGCCGTGACGCTGTCTCGCGCCAGCTGCAGGTGGCCCAGTTCCTCTCAGGATCGCCCTCCGATGCATTCACGCCGATGGCTGATCAGGGAAGCGGCGTGGTCGTCGATGGGGAAGGTTACATCCTCACGAACCGTCATGTGATCGCCGACGGGACACAGATTCGTGTTGGCCTCAGCGACGGGCGGCGTGTTCCAGCGACGATCGTCGGTACCGATGCGTTGACCGACTTGGCGGTTCTGAAGGTGGAGGCCAAAGGGCTGATGCCGATCACATGGGGCGATAGCGATAAGTGCAAAGTCGGGTCCCCGGTTTGGGCCGTCGGCAGCCCCTTCGGACTCGATCGGACCGTTACGTTCGGCATCATCAGTGGAAAGCACCGCGTGGTCAAAGCGAGCACGCGGTACCAGGATTTCATGCAGAGCGACGTGGCGGTCAATCCGGGCAATAGTGGTGGGCCGTTGGTCGACGCCTATGGAAAACTGGTGGGAATCAACACCGCGATCGTGGGCGAAACATTTCGTGGTGTTAGTTTTTCGATCCCCAGCAATGTGGCGAAGGAGGTCTACACGCGAGTTCGTCAATCGGGCCGGTTCGAACGTGGTTGGCTGGGTGTTGCCCTGGCCGACGTTCCCGATGAGCTACACGAAAGCGAAGATAGGCGAGTTCGCGGTGCGATGGTTACCTCCCTCGCTTCGTCCGATTCGCCCGCAAGCCGCGGTGGCGTCCGACCGGGCGATCTGATCCGGAGCCTCAATGACGAGCCGATCACCGACATGGGACACCTGATGCGAATGGTGGGTGGGATGTCCGCCGGGGCGAAGATCTCGCTGCAAGTGGTTCGCGAGGGCCAACCGATGAGCCTTGACGTGACAATCGGCGCACGCCCCGAGGAAAATCCTTAAGCGCTGCGGAGACGATCCGAAGGCGATTTCCGATTTCGTTGATGGGGCGATTGCCCCCCACCGCGATTTCTCTCGGTTACACTGTGGGACTCTACAACCCATCTCAGGAGATTTCCCATGACCTCACGATTCGACCGCCGTTCGTTTCTTCATGCCACGACGTCACTGGGAACCGTTCTTGCTCTTCCCGGCCTGCATTCGCTTGCTGCCGCCGAAAAGCTCGGCCCCAATGAAGAGATCGCCGTTGGAATGATCGGCGCCGGTGGTCGCGCGGGCGAGCTGTTTCGCGACATCCAAAAGTTATCGGGTGTGAAGGTCCTGGCCGTTGCCGATCCCGATTCCGATCGCGCCGCGGCATTGGCGGACAAGTGCGGTGCCCAATCGCATTCCGACCTGCGGAAATTGATTGACGACCCTCGCATCCACGCGGTATTCATTTCGGCCTGCAACCACTGGCATTGTCTCGCCGCCATTTGGGCCATCGAAGCTGGGAAGGATGTGTATGTGGAGAAACCGCTTTCGGTCACGCAGTGGGAAGGGGCGCAAGTGATACGCGCCGCCCGCAAGCATGGGCGGATGGTCCAGGTTGGCACGCAGCAGCGATCCGACCCGATGCAGGCCGAGTTGAAGAATTTTCTCCATCAGGAGAAAGGGCTTGGTGAGATCCTCTACGCGCAGGCCAACCGGCTCGGCGCCCGCGCATCGATCGGTCGACGAAGCACTCCGCTCGAGGCTCCCAAAAACGTGGACTACGACCTCTGGCTCGGACCCGCGGAGGACACTCCGATCTATCGCGAAAATCTGCACTACGATTGGCACTGGGTGTGGAACACCGGCAGTGGTGAGATGGGGACCTGGGGCGTCCACGTGTTGGATGACGTTCGCAACGTGGCGTACCAAGACAGCGTGTCGACGCCGACACGGATCGTAACGGTTGGTGGCCGTGTCGCCTGGAATGATGCGGGCGAGACCCCCAACGTGCACTACGCGATCTTCGAAACCGAGTCCTTCCCGACGCTCATTGCGCTCAGCAATCTCCCGGCCGGTGCCGATGGAAAGGGGTCATGGACCAGTCGCGCCGGTCGCCCCGCCGCGGGTCCCGGCAGCGGCTACGTCGTCGCCTGCGAGGGTGGCTACCTCCTCGGCTCGCGACAAAAAGCCACCGTGATCGACCGCGACGGCAAAGAGATCCGTTCATTCAAAGGCGGCAATATCGTTTCGCTGCACATCCAGAACTTCCTCAGCGTCGTTCGAAGCCGAGTGGCGGACGACCTCAATGCGGAGGTCCAAGTCGGACACGATTCGACCGGTTGGTGCAACCTTGCCAACGTCGGTTATCGCGCCTCCACCGCCTTTTCGACCGATCAGACACTCGATGCGGGTGCGAAGCTCGAAGCCTGGCCGAAGTTGATCGAAGAGATGCGGGCCCAACTGAAGCCGCTGGGGATCAGCGAGTCGCAGTTGCGTGTCAGTCCCTCATTGACGCACGATCCGAAGACCGAGCGGTTCATCGGGGACCATGCCGAGGTCGCCAATCCGCTGCTCACGCGAACCTATCGCAAGGGCTTTGAAGTTCGGGAGATCGGATAGCCATCGGACACCGTAAATCTTCGATGACATCGCCGCCATCCCGTCGTGTCGCTCCATCCGTCCCAGTCGATGGTCGGATGGACGAGTCGACCGATGGCCAGTGGCTCAGTCGACCGCTGGCACAAACGGTCTCCGTCGACCGTCGTCGCCTGCTGGCAACACTCGGACTTGCTGCCTGGGGTGCGGCCACAACCGCCCCAAGTGTCGCCGATGCTCCAGCGGTCGCTTCACCCACAACGGGTGATGACCGCAAGTCGTCGCCGCGTCGCTTCGAGATGAAAAAGTCGATCAACTTGTGGGCGTTTCCCTATCCGGAAAAGATGTCGCTCGAGGAGTGTCTGCAGCTGGCCAAGCGAGCCGGGTTCGACGGCATTGAGCTCAACTACGACCTCGATAACGACCTGTCCCCCAAAGCATCGCCGCAGCAGTTGGCGTCGATCACCCACATGGCCGACCGCATCGGTATCGAAATCAGTGGGTTGTGCTCTTTTTTGTTTTGGCCCTACCCGCTGACCAGCAATGACCCGGCCAAGCGCGCCCGCGGGCTGGAGTTGGCTGGCGAAATCGCCAAAGCGGCGAATCAGATGGGTGTCGAAAATGTGCTTGTCGTGCCCGGCGCGGTCCACATCCCCTGGCGGGATGATCACGAACCGGTCGCCAACGATGTTTGCCATCGCCGTGCCGTGGAAGCCGTCGGTGCACTAGCCCGACAAGCCGAAAGGCTCAAGGTTTTCCTCAACATGGAGAACATCTTCTTCAACGGATTTCTCATGACGCCGATGGAGATGAATCGGTTTGTCGACGAAATCTCGAGCGAGTTTGTGCAGGTCCACTACGACACTGGCAACATCTCGATGTTCCAGCATCCCGAACACTGGATCGACATCATCGGCAAGCGGATCAAGAACGTCCACCTCAAGGAATTCTCGAAGAAAGGAACCGATTACTCGCTCGAAACGTTTCGTCCGCTGTTGGATGGCACCACCAATTGGCCGGCGGTGACGGAGGCGCTCGATCGAATCGGGTACCGCGGGTTCCTCACGTTTGAGTATTTTCATCCCTATCCGCACTACCCCGAGGCGCTGATTTACCAGACCTCGGATTCGCTCAATCGGATTCTGGGTCGGATTTAGCGTCGGCGAACATTCGCAGCAATCGTCTGGGTACGCCAATCGGCACGACCTCGACCTCGCCGATCGATCCGGCGGCTTCAGGGTGGAGAAAGCCGATTTTGAGCGCCACAAACGTGACGGTCAGGTCGGCCCGAAAGGTCGGTTCGGACGCAATCCCTGTGTCGCAATCGAGCCCGCTGGGAAGATCGATCGCGACCCGCGTGGCGTTCGTTTCGTTGGCAATCCGGATCGCGGTGGCCATCGGTTCCCGCGGAGGACCCTCCGCACCGGTTCCGAGCAAACAATCGACGATCACGCTGGCCGAACGGACCGCCCGGGCCACCGTGGTGGCGTCGAGCGCCCACTGAATCGGCAATTCGCTGAGAACGGCCACCTGATGATTGGCCGCGGCGTCGCCACGGAGCTCGTGGGGATCGACCAATGAGACGATGCCAACGGTTCGCCCACGCAGATCGAGGTGTCGGGCGATGACATAGCCATCGCCGCCGTTGTTCCCTTTGCCACAGAGGATCACGATGTCGCCAGTGGGGTAGCGGCGGTCGATCACTTCCGCGGCTCCGCGACCCGCGTTCTCCATCAACACCAGTCCACTGAGCCCAAATTGTTCGATCGCGATCGAGTCGATCTCACGAACCTGTCGACGGCTCAGTGGTCCGGGCGTGATCCCAATCGGGTTTTGTGTGTTCATCGGGCGATCCATGAGAGCGGGACTTGGGTCACCAGCGGACGCGGTTGAGGGCCGGCAAGGTGCTTGGTGTATGGGGCAGGTTGCCATTAGCGACTCCGTGGCAACGATTGGATGCCAGGGTGCCCAACTCCACCACCCCACGCTGTTTGCCGCGAGAACCCGGTGATCTCCAGCGGATCTTGCGGCCGCACCCCGGGGCTCCACGACTGCGACTACGCCGCCGCCGCGACCTTCGAATGATCGAGTGAGACAGCTGCTGTTTCCTCTATCGATCCGCACTCGGTATCTGCTACTTACGCGGGCGTCATCCGGGGTTGTCCCACACCCATCCATCGCCCAACGATGCCGACTCGCCTTACCCGCCACATACTCGGCGAAATCATCAAGATTTTCGTCGTTGCCTTGGCAGTGCTGACGATGCTGATTCTGCTGATCGGCATCGGGCGGGAGCTGCTGCGCGAGGGGCTCGGGCCGCTGGCCGTGCTGCAACTGCTCCCCTACGTGCTGCCGATTAGTCTGCAGTACGCGGTTCCGGCCACCGCGTTGTTTTCGGTCTGCTGTGTCTACGGGAGGATGGCCGCTGACGGCGAAGTGGCGACGGTCAAGGCGATCGGAGTCTCGCCGCTGCGGTTGATCAAGCCGGCCATCATTTTCGCCGCGTTGCTCAGTCCCCTCGCGGTGTCCGTATCGGATCTAGCCGTATCGTGGGGAAGGCCGGGGATGAGCCAAGTGGTCCTCATCTCGCTCGAGCAGATCGCCTATCGGTTCCTTCGCTCGCAACACACTTACAGTTCGTCCCACGGGTTCACGATTCACGTCCAGGACGTTGTCGGCAAACGATTGATTCACCCGACGGTCAAGGTGAGCAATAGCGCCGGAGGGTCCACGGTTCAGCTCACCGCACGCGAGGGAGAACTGCGTCTCGATCCCGAATCGCAAACGTTGCTGTTGATCGTCAATGACAGCCAAGTCGAGGGAGGGGACTACGTGCAAGGGATCGTGCCTGGCGAGAACGTATTTCGAATCCCTCTCGGACAGGCCTTCAAGCAGCGAGATTTTTCGCAAAAGAGTCCCAGCGAGCTTCCGCTTCAGGCAATTCGCGCTGAGGCGATCCACCAAGACCGTCGAACTCACCAGGCAATCGGTCACCTCGCGGCGCACACCGCTTTTGCGCTGCTCTCCGGGCGTCCCGAACGGATCGTGAGCGATGAGGGCGTGCATCTCGAATCGGCAATCGCTGGCAGTCGCCATCGGCTATCGCGACTGCACACCGAGCCGTGGCGTCGATGGGCCGAAGGCTTCAGTTGTCTGTGCTTCGTTTTGGTCGGAGCACCGCTGGCGATGATCGCTAAGACAGCCGATTACTGGACCACCTTCGGGCTCTGTTTTCTGCCGACTCTCGTGGTCTACTACCCCTTGTTTATCTTTGGTCTTGATCAAGCCAAATCGGGCGACTTGCCTCCCTACTCCGTTTGGATCGGCAACCTCGTTCTAGTCGCCATTGGAATCGCACTCATGAGCCGTGTCCGCCGTCACTGAGCGATGATCGGTGTGGTAGCATGGCGGACTCGTCACGTAGAGGCATTTTCTCAGAGGTCGTGCATCCGATGGATCGAGAACCCAATCCGATGTTGTCCGCGACCGGTCTCGTCAAGGATGTGACGTCCGGGATCGTCGTTTTTTTGGTTGCCCTCCCGCTCTGTTTGGGGATCGCCCTGGCATCGGGGGCGGAGCTCATCTCAGGAATCATTTCAGGCATCATCGGCGGCGTGATCATTGGGTTCCTGAGCGGGTCCCACACAAGCGTCTCGGGGCCCGCCGCGGGGCTGACCGCAATCGTGGCGACCCAGATCGGCCAGCTCGGGTCATACGAAGCGTTCCTGTTGGCCGTCTGCGTCGGTGGCGTCATCCAGATCGCGATGGGCCTGGCCAAATTCGGTTTCATCGCCGCATTTTTTCCGTCGAGCGTGATCAAAGGTCTTTTGGCGGCGATCGGCATCATCATCCTGATCAAGCAAATTCCGTACGTGCTCGGATTGACGTGGGCAACGACCGAAGGCTTTGGGCACTTTCAGATTTTCAGAGACCTGGTGAACCAATTGAGTGGCGATTTCACGGCCTCAGCGCTCATGATCGGCGTCGGGTCGGTGGCGGTTCTTGAGCTTTGGAGTCGCTACAAGCCGCTGAAGAATTCGATCGTCCCGGCCCCTTTGGTTGTGGTCTTGGCCAGCGTGGCCGCGGCCATTTTCTTCAAGCGACTTGGTGGCGGGTGGGAGATCCCCGCACATCAATTGGTCGATGTTCCGGTCGCCAACAATTTGTCGGAACTCGGCAATTGGTTCCGCTGGCCCGATTACTCCCAGATTCTCAATCCGGCGATCTACATCGCCGGTTTTACGATCGCGGTGGTCGCGTCGCTCGAAACACTGCTCAACCTCGAGGCGGTGGATAACCTCGATCCCAAGCAGCGTTCGTCACCGGCGAGCCGCGAATTGTTTGCCCAGGGCGTGGGCAACCTGACAGCGGGATTGATCGGGGGGCTGCCGGTCACTTCGGTAATCGTCCGTGGTTCAGTCAACATCAACGCGGGTGCACAAACCAAGCGATCTGCCATCATTCACGGTGTGCTGTTGGCGGCGATGGTCGCGCTGCTTCCCGCTTACCTCAACCTGATCCCGCTCTCGTGTCTGGCCGCGATTTTGGTCGTCACCGGACTCAAACTCGCCAGTCCGAAGCTGTTCAAGCAATTGTGGAGTGAGGGCCGGTATCAGTTTGGCCCCTTCATCATCACCGTGATCGCGATCGTCGTGACCGACCTGCTGATCGGGATCCTGATCGGGTTGGCGACCAGTCTGGCTTTCATCTTGTACAGCAATTACCAACGACCCATTCGCACGATCATCGAGAACCATCTCGGCGGAAAGGTCCACCACATCGAGCTGGCGAACCAAGTCAGTTTTCTCAACCGGGCGGCCTTGGATAAAGCGTTTCGTGCCGTCCCCCGCGATGGCCACCTACTCATCGACGCGAGCAACACGGCGTACCTCGACCCCGACATCCTCGAACTGATTCGGGAGTTTCGGCAGAAGACGGCACCCGCGTTCAACGTTCAAGTCAGTCTCAAAGGGTTTCGTGACCGCTACCGGATGCAAGACGAGATCCGCTTTGTCGATTACTCCACTCGTGAGTTGCAGCAGGCGGTGACGCCCGAACAGGTCCTGCAACTGCTTCGCGAGGGGAACGAGCGGTTCCGCACCCAGCGAACGCTGCCTCGAGACACCGGTCGACAAGTCAGCGCGACGGCTCAGAAGCAGTTTCCGATGGCTGTCGTCATGAGCTGCATGGATTCGCGCACACCGACCGAGTTGATCTTTGATCTCGGGCTCGGCGATGTCTTGAATATTTGTGTGGCGGGCAATGTGATGGTCGGGCCGCGAGTATTGGCCAGCGTTGAATACGGATGTGGGGTCGAGGGGGCCAAGTTGGTCGTCGCCATGGCGCACACCGGATCACCCATCATTCGTGCCGCGGTCGAAATAGCCTGCTTGGGCCGCTCGAGAGCGGACCAGGATTTCGGCGAGCACTTCGTTCACATCGTCGAAGAAATCAGCCATTCGATCACGCCGGAGCAGCGACGGCGCTACGAAGCACTCACTTCACACGAGCAGGATGAAATGGCGGACCAGGTATTGCGAAAGCATATCCTTCGCTCGCTCGAATTGATCCGTTCCAAAAGCCGCACCGTTGAGGCTTTGGTCAGCCAAGGGAAGATCGGCATGATCGCTGCGGTCTATGACGTCAAAAAAGGTTGGATCGAGTTTTTGAAAGATTCCGCGGTGGGCATGGACCGCAACGCGATTCCGCCAACGCCGACAGACATTCCCGTGGACATCGAAAAGGTTGTCTGAGACTTCGTCTTTTCCACCCTCATCTGATGACGAATTCCCATCATGCCAAGTCGCATCTCTCTACCGGTCGATAAGCAGACACTGGTCCCGGATTTTCTCGCGGGGCTCGTCATTTTTCTTGTCGGCATACCAGTCAGCCTCGGCATCGCCCAGGCGTCCGGAGCGCCGGCATCGTCAGGGCTGATCGCGGGGATCGTTGGTGGTTTGCTTGTCGGATTTCTGAGCGGTTCGCAAACCAGCATCAGCGGCCCCGGCGCTGGATTGATCGCCATCATCGCCTCGCAAATGGCGTTGTTCCCATCGTTTCGTGCGTTCTTGCTCGCGGTTCTGGTCGCAGGCCTGATTCAAGTGTTGTTGGGGGTTTTACGTGCCGGGTTCCTCGCCGCCTTCATTCCATCGGGAGTGGTCAAAGGTTTGATCGCGGCGTTGGGCATCATCCTGGTGCTCAAGCAGATTCCGCACCTGGTCGGCCACGATACCGATCCCGAGGGCGACCTGGCGTTCATTCAACCGAACCGAAAAACGACGTTCTCCGAATTGTTCGCGATGACCGGTGACTACCACATCGGCGCGGCGGTCATCGGAGTCTGCTCGGCGGCATTCCTCCTTTTCTGTGAGGTCCGAGACGTCAAGCTTTTCAAGCGATTTCCGGCGCCGTTGCTCGTCACTGTACTTGCGATTGCGGCCAAGCTCGTTTTCGATCGAATTGGTGGTGACTGGGAAGTCGGTTCGGACCACCTCGTCTATGTGCCACTTTCGATCGCCGGCGATGGCTTCGCCAATCTGTTCATCTGGCCCGATTTTTCGTTCTGGAATGACATCAACGTTTACAACGCAGCCCTGTTGATCGCCATCGTCGCTTCGTTCGAGTCGTTGATCATTGTCGAGGCCTTGGATCAACTCGACACGCACCGACGGCGGACATCCTACAACCGCGAGCTGTTCGCGCAGGGCATCGGAAACGCGACATGCGGTCTGATCGGTGGGCTTCCAATCACTTCGTCCATTGTCAATGGCTGTGTCGGGATTCGATTCGGTGCACAGACCAAGCAGGCGGCAATCTTCAACGGACTATTCTTTCTCACGAGTATCCTTCTGATCGCGAGGTTTCTCAACCACATCCCGATCTCGTGCTTGGCGGCAATCCTGTTCGTGACCGGGATCCATCTCGCGAGCCCCCGACTGTTTTATCGGATGTGGAACGAGGGACGCGAACAATTCATCCCGTTTCTGGTGACACTCGTGGCGATCGTTTTCACCGACCTTTGGGCCGGTGCAATTTTGGGGCTGTTGATCAGCATTGCGTTCATCCTTTACAGCAACCTCCAGAGACCCTTGCGGCGAATTGTCGAAACGCACCTCGGCGGCGAGGTTTTCCACATCGAGCTTGCCAATCAAGTGAGTTTTCTCAATCGCGGCGTCATCGACCGTGAATTGACTCGGATTCCCGCAGGCACCCACGTGTTGCTCGACGCGACCAACACGCAGTACATCGACCCCGACATTTTGAGCCTGATTCGCGAGTACAAGGATGAGATTGCACCGCAGCATGGGATCCAGGTCAGTCTCAAGGGGTTCCACGAGCGGTACCAACTCAAGGACGAGATCCAATTCATGGATTACTCGACGCGGGAGCTGCAGGAGCGGATCTCGCCCACGCAGGTGCTCAGGATCCTTCAGGACGGCAACGAGCGTTTTCGCACCGGCCTTCGACTCTCGCGGGACCTTAATATGCAGATGCTCGGTTCGTCGGTCGGTCAACACCCGCTGGCCGTCGTGCTCAGCTGCATCGACTCGAGAACACCCGGGGAGCTGGTTTTCGACCTCGGGTTGGGTGACATCTTCAGCGTGCGTGTCGCGGGCAATGTCGCGGGCCCAAAAGTGCTCGGTAGCATCGAATACAGCACGGCGGTTGCCGGCGCGAAGTTGGTCGTTGTGATGGGGCACACCAACTGCGGCGCCGTCAATGCGGCCGTGAAACTGGCGCATGCCGGTCAGAGTTACGAGGCAGTGACGGGATGCGAGCACCTCGAACCGATCATCGATCGGATCAGCACCGTCTACGACCGGGACCAGTGGCTTGCCTATCAAGCCGCCGACGACGTGAAGAAGGTGGAGCTGGCCAATGAAGTCGGTGCGAGGAACGTCGTCCATGTCGTCAAGCAGATCCTCGAGGAGAGCGGCACAATTCGGCGACTCGTCGACGAAGGCAAGATCGCGGTCATTGGCGCGATGTACGACGTGGGATCGGGGAATATCCGGTTCTTCATCGATGAGGCGTTCGGTGTGGATCCGGCGGCACTCGATCGGCCGGCACCGCTGCTGCCTCAGCAGGCGTGAAACGTCGGGATTTGGGAATCGCCTCAGTCGCCCAAAACTTCTGCCAAATCACACTTTTGGCAATGCCAAACATTCACAATCGACGGTGTATAAGTTGTCGGTTTTGTTGACGGCAGCGAGTCCCTTCGAGGAATAGGTGCGCGGATGGTTTCGAGCTGGATTGGCGAGAAGTGCTTCCGCACGATTCACCGCCACAACTTGGTCTACAACACCTGCTGGGAAGATCCGCGGTTGGACCGTGAGGCGCTTCAACTCTCCAGCGACGATAGCGTTCTGGTGATCACGTCCGCCGGCTGCAACGCGCTGGATTATTTGCTCCAGGCACCGCGGCGTGTGTTCGCCGTCGACCTCAATCCGCTCCAGAATGCACTGCTGGAGCTAAAGGTGGCCTGCATTCGAACGCTCTCTTTTGACGAATTCTTTTGCGTCTTTGGCACCGGCGGGGCCGCGCAGTGGCCGGCGTGGTACCGAGGTCGCGTGCGGAAGGCCCTGTCGCCGGCGGCTCGATCGATTTGGGATCGCCGCATCGACTTTTTCGATGCCTCCACGCGTCGAAAAAGCTTCTACTTTCGGGGATCGTCGGGATACTTCGCCTGGTTGATCAATGCGTACATCGATCGCGTTGCCAAGGTCCGCGAATCGATCCAATCGGTTCTGGATGCCCCGAGCATTCAGGATCAACAGCGGCTTTTCCATCAGGGTGAGGTCCGCCAATCGATTTGGCGTCCGATGATCCGCTGGATGATCCGGCGAGACGCGACGCTCTCGATGCTCGGTGTCCCGCGGCTCCAGCGGCGTCAGATCGACGTCGGTTACGCCGGTGGGATTGAGCAGTTCATCATTGACCGGCTCGAGTCGGTATTCACCCGGCTCTCCCTGGCAGACAATTACTTTTGGCGGGTTTACCTGACGGGGTCCTACACCCCCACATGTTGCCCCGAATACTTGAAGCGGGAGAACTTCGATCGACTGCGGGATCACCTGATCGATCGTTTAGAAACGCACACCAATTCGGTTGCCGGATTTCTCCGCCAACATGACGAGCCCGTTTCACGGTATATTCTTTTGGATCACATGGATTGGATGTGCGGCAAGGATCGTGGCCCGATCACCCAAGAGTGGCAGGCGATCGTTGATCGATCGGATGAGCACGCGAGGGTGCTTTGGCGAAGCGCCGGGCTCTCCTGCGGTTTTGTTGACACCGTTGAGGTGGCCACTCGAGACGGTCGCAGGACTCGCGTCGGCGAGCTGCTGCAATACCATCCCGAGCTCGCGTCATCGTTGCACGCTCGGGATCGTGTGCACACGTACGGCAGTTTCTTCATCGCCGATATTTCTGCCGCTTGATCGCGGTACTTCCTCCGCCATTCCCCACCCGGTTGATGTCGGTTACGCAAACGATTCGAAGTGACACGCGTACGCTGTGGCATCTGCTGATGGCTCCGGTTCGTGGCACCACTCACCAAGACCGATTGGAAAGTTTTTACGCCGGGCAAGCGGGGAATTACGACGCGTTTCGCAGCCGGTTGTTACACGGCCGTCAAGCGATGATCGACCGACTCAGTGTCCGTCCCGGACAGGTCTGGGTCGATTTGGGTTGCGGGACGGGCGAAAATATGGAGCGATTCGGGACGCGAGCGGCGGACCTTTCCGCGGCTCACTTGGTCGATTTGTCCCCGTCACTGTTGCAGGTCGCCAGGCAACGGATCGATGAAAGGGGTGGTGAACGATCCCCCGATCGGTTCCATTTGCATCACGCGGACGCGACCCAGTTTGAGCTTCCCCGCGATCCCCAGCGACCCGATCAAGCTCCGCTGGCCGATCTGGTCACGCTGTCATATTCGCTGACCATGATTCCCGACTGGTTCGCGGCAATCGATCGTGCCTTTGACCTGCTGCGACCCGGTGGCCAAATCGGAATCGTCGATTTCTTTGTGTCGCGAAAATATGTCGAACCGGATGACGCGCGGCACGGCTGGTCGACCCGCGCGATCTGGCCCCTTTGGTTCGCGATGGACAATGTCTTTCTTAGTCCTGACCACCTACCGATGCTCCGCCGACGATTCCAAACCGTTTCCCTCTCTACCCACCGGGGCCGCGTTCCGTACCTGCCTCTGGTCTCGGTTCCCTACTATGTATTTATCGGAACCAAACCGCTCGCCGGTCAGCCCTCGACGTCGACCTCAGGGTCACCCATGGATTGAAACCGCCGCCGCGCGCCGCAACCGATCGTTATTCGCATTCAATGGAGATGCCCATGGCCACCTTCCCCAAACGCCCTCGATCGAACCACGTTCGATCGATCTTCATCAGTGACATTCACCTGGGAAGCCGCTTCAGTCGTTCCGATCAGGTGCTGCGTTTCTTGCAAAGTCATCAACCCGAGCATCTCTACCTCGTGGGTGACATCATTGACGCATGGGCGCTTCGCCGACGCTGGCACTGGCCCTCGAGCTACAACGAGTTGTTCAACCACGTGGCGACCATGGCTGCCGCGGGGACGAAGGTTTACTACACGCCGGGCAATCACGACGACTTTCTCCGCCGGTTTCAAACCCAACGACCGCCGATCCAGATCCAAGACCGCATCGTTCACACCTGTGCCGATGGTCGCCGAATGATGATCATGCACGGCGATCAATTTGATGATGTCGAAGAAAATGCGAAGTGGCTGTCGGTAATCGGATCGATCGGCTACGACTTCATGGTGGCGGCCGACCGGTCGATCAACCGCCTTTGGCGGCTGGTCAGTCCTACACCGCTGAGAATCAGCCGATGCGTGAAACAAACGGTGAAGAAGGCGGTTCAGT
>JBGTCJ010000137.1:0-10851 GCA_041748895.1 Pirellulaceae bacterium | reverse complement strand
GTCGATCCTCGTGTCGAAGGCACGCCGGTTGGCCAAACCGGTCAATCCATCGGTCCGGGCTTCGGACAAGTAAGACTCGATCTGCCGCGTCTGTTTGTCGAGTTGGCGTTCGGCCGCATCGAGCCTCTCCTTCAATCTCGTGTTGCTCTGCATGATGTCGCCAAGCAATTCCGCCACTGCCCTATCCAGCGGCGTGGCCTTGCCGACCGTCCGCTTGGCATTGTCGGCGAATTCACTGATGCGCGTTTGGAACTGCGAAACGTTGCCCGAGTACTCCGTCGTCCAAGCGCCAAGCTCTTTGAGCAGGTTGATCAACGTTTGTCGGTCGAAATCGGTGGGCATTGCGGTTACGAGATGCCTTCGATTGGCTTGGCGATAACCGATCGAGCCACCAAGAAGAATGAGTGCCACGGCAAGCAGAAAACCGAAGCAAAGAAAGAAGAAATTTCCTGTCAGCACTCGCCGCGATCCCTCATGGAGCCCCGATCCGTTCCCCCCGCGCGATCACGACCAAACCGCTGTCGGTAACGGTCCATCCGCGTCGCCTGTCCTCGCCGGAATCATATCCGATTTCGGTCCCCGACGGGATGTGAACCCCTTTGTCGATGATCGCTCCGCGAATCCTCGCATGCCGCCCCACATCGACCCCTTCGAACAGGATACTGCCGGTCACCTCGGCATAACTATTGACGCGCACGCCGGGTCCGATGACGCACCGCCGCGCCATCCCGCCACTGATGATCGCGCCTTGGCAAACGATCGAATCGAGAGCTTCGCCCCGACGCTCACCCTGCAAGTCACTTCCAAAAACAAATTTGGGAGGCGGAAGATTGGGTTGGTAGGATCGAATCGGCCACTGGCTGTCGTAGAGATTGAGCTGCGGATCGACCTCGACCAGGTCCATGTTAGCGGCGTAGTACGCGTCGATCGTCCCCACGTCGCGCCAGTAAGCGTCCCGCTTTCGATTGGCATCGAGAAAGGGGAAGGCGAACACACGGCCCGCGTCGATCGCCTGCGGAATGATGTCACCGCCAAAGTCATGCCGACTGCAGGGTGTTGCCGCATCTTCGCAAAGCCGTTCGTAAAGGTATCGCGCCGAGAACACGTAGATTCCCATCGACGCGAGGCAAATATCGCTTTGGTCGGGCAACGGTTTAGGGTCCGATGGCTTTTCCGCAAACTCAACCACCCGATGGTCGGCGTCGACCGCCATCACGCCGAACTGCTTCCCCTCATCGCGCGGGACCCGCAGCGCCCCGATCGTCAGGTTCGCGCCCACGTCCTTGTGGAACTGGACCATCGGTTCGTAATCCATTTTGTAGATGTGGTCCCCGGCGAGGATCACCACATGCTCAGGCCGTTCGCGTTCGATCGCGTAAATATTCTGGTACACCTCGTCGGCCGTTCCCTGGTACCAATTGTCATCGATCCCTTGCTGCGGCGGAACGACATCGATGAATTCACCGAGTTCGCGGCAAAAATAATCGCGCCAGCCGACATTGATGTGCCGGTCGAGCGACTGCCCTTTGTACTGAGTCAAAAGCAACAGCCGACGCAGACCACTGTTGAGACAATTGCTCAGCACGAAGTCGGCGATCCGGTAAAGTCCGCCGAAAGGAACCGCGGGTTTGGCCCGATCGCGGGTGAGCGGTTCCAGTCGTGAACCTCGCCCACCCGCGAGGATCACGGCAAGGGTGTCTTTCATCGGGATCCTCCGCCATTCCTTCCGTTCAACACCAACGCCTCATCCATTTCTCGAGAACCAACAGATTCCATAACCGGTACGCGTGATTCTGCCGCATCGTGTCGTGTTCGACTACCAAGCCCCGAATCGCGGCGGGCTGGAAAAATTCGTTGATCCTCGCGTCCTCCGCGAGCAAAACGTCCTGCAGCATCGGCCTCAGAGAGCCGCGGAACCAACCGGCGATCGGTACCCCAAAACCCATCTTTCGCCGCGTCCAAACGCTCTTGGGGAGCAAATCACCAAAGGCATCCTGCAGGATCAATTTCCCTCGGCCGCCGCGAAACTTCAGCTTGACCGGCAATGCGGCCGCGAACTCAACCAGGCGATAATCCAACAGCGGTTGCCGGACCTCCAGTCCATGAGCCATCGATGCGATGTCGACCTTGGTCAATAAGTCGCATGGCAAATAGGTTTCCAAGTCGGCAAGCGATGCACGGGTCACGATGTCGCGCCCCTCCGACCGTTGCCACGCGCGATTCAAGAATTCGAACGGGTCGTCATCGGGCAGACGACTGACGAAATCATCGTTGTAGATCGCCGCCCGCATCGATTCGGAAAAGATCTGCAACCAATTGAGGTATCGGCGCGATGCCGTTTGCCCCATCGCCTCGAGGAACCGTTTACCGCGGCGGATCATCGATCGACGCTTGGTCGAGTCCGGCAATCGCTGGACGAGCGAAACACCCGGCAGCCGGTGGATCGGCAGCGCCTGTTGCATGAGGCGGCTGAGCCACAGGGCTCGGTACCGATCGTAACCGGCGAACAGCTCATCGCCACCATCGCCCGACAGCGCGACCGTCACCTCACGCCGCGTCAGCTCCGATAGATACCAGGTTGGAACGGCCGAGGAATCGCCGAACGGTTCGTCGAAGTGCCAAACCAGCTTGTCGATGATTTCAACCCCGTCGGGCGTGACCTCGAACCGCGTGTGATCGGTGCCGACGTGGTGGGCAACGGCGGCGGCGTATCGCGTTTCATCAAAATCCTTGTCCGGAAAACCGATACTGAAGGTCCTCACCGGTGTGTCGCGTTGCCTCTGGGCGAGCGCCACGATCAGGGAAGAATCGATCCCGCCGGACAGGAACGCGCCCAAAGGCACATCGCTCCGCAACCGCAACCGCACCGAATCCTCGAGCAGTTCGGTTAGCCGCTCGATCGCTTCGCGTTTGCCGATCTTCTCTTCGCGGGCCGGATCAAATTGCCAGTACCGCTGCACCAACACTTCACCCCGACGAAAGACGGCGAAATGGCCGGGTGGCAGTTTGTGGACGCCTTTCCAGATCGTCCGAGGATGCGGAATGTACTGATAAGTGAGAAACTCATCGATCGCCGCGGGATCGATCTCCCGTCGAAATCCAGGAACCTCTGCGAAACATTTGAGCTCACTGCCGAACAACAAACGTCCGTCCTGCACGGTGTAGTAGAGCGGTTTTTTGCCGAGCCGATCGCGACCCAGCACCAATTGGCCACGTCGAGAATCCCAAATCGCGATCGCGAACATGCCGTTGAGATGCTCGAAGCAATCGGTGCCGATATCCTCATACAAATGGAGGATCGATTCGCCGTCCCCGTCGGTGGAAAACCGATGCCCGGCGCCATCGAGCCGGTGCCGCAGGTCGCGGTAATTGTAGATCTCCCCATTGAAGACCATCCAAATCGAACCGTCTTCGTTGGTCATCGGTTGGCGCGCGCCGGCCAGATCGATGATGCTGAGCCGACGAAACCCGAGCGCGACACCCTGCGGCCTACCCTCACCATCGCGGCCGTCGGGGTTCAGGTAAATCTGCGAATCGTCTGGGCCACGGTGACGAATCGAATCGGTCATCCGGCGGAGGGTTTCGGCGTCGATCGACGATCGATCGCTACCCCACGCGGCGCCTGTGATTCCGCACATCGACAATCCTTACAAAACGGATCGGACGGCACGGAGATCGGCAATCAGATCACGCATCATCTGGTAACGATCGCTGGGTTTCTTCTGCATCGCACGCGTCACGATCGCGTCGACCTCGGCAGGGATCCCCGCGTCGGGCGCACGCTCACTGGGCGGCGGAACGTCCGCGTTCTTGATGTTGTCGAAGGTTTCGTCAATCGATTGTCCCCGAAACGGCTCGCGCAGCGCGAGCGCCTCGTAGAGCACAACACCGATGCTGAAGACGTCGGTCCGTTCGTCGATCGCCCGCTTGCCTTCGACCTGCTCGGGCGACATGTAAAGAGGGGTTCCTGGACGCTGGCCACCACCGGTTAGCGTCTGTAGTTGACTCTCGTCGTCCCCACTTTTATCGACGGCGAGCGTGCTCTGGCGAATCGGTTCGTTGTCGTCGGGATGGCCCCATACCTTGGCAACACCCCAGTCGAGCAGCACAACCTCACCGAAATTACCGACCCAAATGTTCTCGGGTTTGACATCGCGATGGATCACGCCTCGCATGTGAGCGTAGGCCAGCGCCTGGCAGATGTCGGCGATGATTTCCAGACGCCTTGAAATTGGAAAGGCCTCGATCGTTTTCTCATCCTTGCGAGCAATCCGCTTGAGCGCCTCGAAAAAGTTTTCGCCCGAGATACGCTTCATCGTGAAGTAGACGCCCCAGTAGTCGTCATCGCCGATCTCATAAACCGGAACCGTCGCGGGATGCTGCAGCTGGGCAGTCACCCGAGCCTCGCGTAGAAGCCGTCGACGCTCATTGCGGTTGCCAAACGCCTCGGGCAGGAGCGACTTGATCGCCACCGTGCGCCCGATCACGGTATCAAAGCCACTGCGAAGCTGGGCGCTACCGCCCCGCGCCATTTCACGAATGTTCGAGTATCGCTTGTGCCCGACAGGCGGTCGCGACGGCAAATCCGGATCGGTGCCGGAGAGGATGATTGCGGGTTCCATCGCGGGCTTGGTTTCGTATCGGTGGTAGGCGTCCGGCAAAACTTTCCCTGATGGTAGTCTGCCACAACGAGCACGTTAACGCGGGTACCGCCGCAAAGTGCAAACGCGTCAGGGGCTGTAGTCGGCCCCCGTGAGACTTTGCTCCACCGAACGCTGCCACGTTTGGAGTTCGTCGATCATTCGCGCCACGCGCTCGGGGTGCTCCGCGGCGATGTCGTTCGATTCCGCCGGATCGTCGATCAGGTGATAGAGTGCCGGCGTGGCACCCGCCGCCTTACCATCGATGAGGACCAACTTGAACTCGTTGTCGATCCACGCCGCATCTCCCTTATAAGGCGGATCGGCGGCATGGGGATGGCGGAAATTGACGAAGTCGATCGCTGGATTCTTAGCGGTCGGCGTCGTACCTCGCGACAATTCCTCAGCGATCCAGCGTGGGTTCTTCTTCTCGCCCGCCGATGGGTATTTCCAGAACCCGATCGGCGACGGGCGGTCGGTCGTTTCAGCTCCGCGGATCAACGCGGCCAGGCTGATGCCGTCGAGAGGTCGCTCGGGCGAGGGATGTTCGAGATCGAGCAACTCGAGAATCGTAGGAAGAATGTCCGTGGTGACGCCGGGGAATCGCGAGCGGCGCGGCGAGCGAATCACGCTTGGCCACTCGATGATCGCGGGCACGATCACGCCCCCTTCGTAGACCTCTCCCTTTCGCCCTCGCCACCCTGCGTCGTAGCCCTCGACATCGCGCGGCAAACCGTTGTCCGATTTGAACCACAGCAGCGTGTTGTCTCGCTGGCCCAGCTCATCGAGCGTCTCGCGAAACTGTCCGATGGCTCGATCCATCGCGGTGATTTCGGCCAAGCGAAGGCGTAGCTGCTCCGGCAGGTGTGCGTACAGCGACACGTCCTGCTCGAGACCCGAGTAGGGCCCGTGCGGCGATCCAAACCAGATCACGATGAAGAAGGGTTTTTCCTCGGACGTCACCTCACGGGCGAATGCCGCTGCCTCGCGGACCACGATCTCCGAGCTTTCGCCCCGATGGAGCTCCGGCGGCGCGCCGTTGCGGCTGAGCACCGGATCCATCTCAAAAAAATTGTCGTGTGAAAGGTATTCGTCAAAACCCATTCGGCCGGGGTTGACGGGTGATTCGGCCTTCACGGCCCCAAGATGCCATTTCCCGAAATGCCCCGTTCGATAGCCCGCGTCTCGCAGGATATGCGCAAGCGTGATCTCCTCGGGCCGCGTCGACCAGTTCGGCGAAAAGGCACCGCTGCGGTTGGCATGCCGGCCGGTCATGACGGTGGCGCGAGTGGGAGTGCAGTTGGGCGCCCCCGCGTAGAAGCGGTCCAGCCGAAGGGCCGATCCGGCCATCTCGTCGAGCACCGGCGTCTTCACGTGGGGATGACCGTTGTACTGCGTCTCGCCCCATCCCTGATCATCCGACATGATCAACACGATGTTCGGACGTTTCGCCGCCTCAGCAGCTGCGGCCGGGGGCGCGGCGATGAACGCGATCATCCACGTGCATCCGATCGAAGCGGTGGCCACGAGTGTACCCACGGCATTCACGCGCAACTTCATAAGAATGTCTCCCGATGAGTTTTGGGGATCGTTCTGGCGGAGTGTGGCGTGGCAATTCAGAAAAGACATGCCCACGCATTCGGTTCAATGTATCATCTGGAGCGCCCCGTTCGGTCAACCTGGCGACGCGCCCCACCCTCGATCTGTGATCCCCTGCCCACCTCGACCTCTGCCCCGCGGTCAACACCCATCGGTATCGCTCGCATCACCCCACCGAAAAGCAAACTCATCATGTACGACCACCCGTATTTTTCCCCACGGCTCGCGATCGGCCTGTTGCTGCTGAGTTGTGTGGTGCCACTGGGAAGCGTTTGCGCGCAGCCCCCGGTGGAATCGCCAGCGACTCCGGCGAGGTTGCTTCCGGAATCGCTCCCCACGGGTTCGACGCCATCGACCATGGTTCGCGACGCCCTGAATCGAGCGGCTTCCGAGCACTTCGACGCTTGGCGAAAAACTTACGAGGCGCGAACCGATCTCGATAAGATTGGGGCCTATCAGGCGGACATGAAACGCGAGTTCATCGAGCGGATTGGCGGACTGCCAGGACCGGCTCCGCTCAACGCAAAGATCACCGGGACCGTTCGCCGTGACGGATACACGGTCGAGAAAGTGCTGTTGGAGAGCCAGCCGCAGTTCTATGTCACCGCCGGACTGTTCCTTCCCGATCCGGCAAAGTTTCCACCACCATGGCCGGCGGTCGTGGTTGTCTGCGGACACGCGGGCGAGGGGAAGCTTCAGGATGGGTACCAAAAGGGCACCGCACTGGCCGCCCTCAACGGATTGGCGGCCATGATTGTGGACCCCGTTGGCCAGGGCGAACGCCGCCAGATTCTCGGTCCCAACGACAAGCCGCTGAACATTAGCCCCACGGTCGAACACACCCTGATCGGGACGGGCGCGATCCTCGTCGGATGGAACACCGCCCGTTGGATGATCGGTGACGCGATGGCCGCTGTCGATTATCTCCGGTCGCGCGATGACATCCGCGGCGATCGGATTGGATGCATGGGCAATAGCGGCGGTGGCACACAGACCAGTTACTTGATGGCGTTGGACGATCGGATTCATGCCGCCGCGCCAAGTTGCTACATCACGAGTTTTCGCAACCTTTTGGAAACGATCGGTCCTCAGGACGCCGAGCAGAATATTTTCGGCCAGATCGCTCTCGGAATGGACCACGCCGACTACCTCATGATGCGAGCACCCAAGCCGACACTGATCGCGTGCGGCACCCACGACTATTTTGACATTGGCGGCGCTTGGGGCGCTTACCGCGATGCCAAACGTGTGTTCCATCGTTTCGGCAAAGGTCGCAACGTGGAACTCGTCGAGATCGACGCCCCGCACGGCTGGCACCCGCCCCAACGTGTCGCAAGCGTCCAGTTCATGGTCCAGCACCTCGCCGGCCGCGTGGCCGAGGTTTATGACCCGGAGGTTGTGCCCTTGACCGCGGAAGAAATGAACGTCACGCCCGAAGGTCAGGTGTTGCGGTTGCCCGGTGCGGTTTCCGCCTTCGATCACATCCGATCCGAAAGCGATCGACTCGCCAAACTGCGGGCTTCCGCCGAGCCGCTCTCGCCCGACGAACTCCGGCAGCGGGTGCGGCAGGTGGCCAGCATCCGCGATTTGGCTGACCTCCCCGAACCGAGCGTGACGCACGGGGACGCCGTCATGATCGGCGACTTGACATGCGAATCGCTCGTCTTTCAGATCGGTGGCGACATCTGGTTACCCGCCCTCTTGGTTCGAAGTGAACAACCGCAAGCCAAGAAGCAAGTCACCTGCGTGATGCTTGCCGATGGGAAAGAATCATCCTTTGCCGACGATGAAGTCGCCCGACGAGTCTCGGCGGGAGAAACGGTGTTGGCCGTCGATTTGCGCGGCGTCGGTGAAACGAAGCCGACCGGGCGCCGGTGGTACAACGAGCGGTTCGGGTCCAATGGTGGCAACACGGCAGTCGCCTACCTGCTCGGAAAATCGCTCGTCGGTCTGCGAGCGGAGGATTGCCTTGTCGTCACCCGCTGGTTGGCGAAATCCGAGGGCGTTGATCGAGTCAACTGGATCGCCAGCGGCGAACTGGCCACACCCGCACTGCACGCCGCCGCGCTCCACGGTGGGTTGGTTCAGTCACTCGAGCTTCGCGATGGGCTGGGGTCTTGGCACGATGTAGCCGCCACGCCACTTTCGGAGAACCAATTTCCAGGCTTGGTGCATTCGGCATTGAAGGCTTACGACCTGCCCGACCTGGTCGAACTGCTCGGTGACCGCGTGCGGACGACCAACCCGCGCACCGCGGCCAATCAACCCGTGGTCGACTAACGGCTCGTTCCCCAGCGTTTTGGTTACCAGAACTTAGTTGTCGCGGCGCAACCGCGCGGCGACCTGTTCGGCTTCGCGAAACGCCCGCAGCACGTTTCCGCCCATGATCTTTCGGATCGCCTGCTCGCCGTAGCCGCGGTCGAGCAGCCCCTGCGTGATCAGCGGATACGTGGCCACGTCCTCCAACTGCTCGGGAACCATCGAGACACCATCGAAGTCGGATCCGATTCCGACGTGGTCGACGCCGGCCACCTGGACCAAGTGGTCGATGTGGTCGAGGACATGATGGATCGTGCCTCGAAGCGGTGGGTTGCTGCGTTTCCAACGCCGCACCTCGGCGTCGGCCTGGTCCGCATCGAGACGCCGCTCGAGTTCTACCCGGAGCCTCATCGCCTCGGCGTCACGGGCCGCTGACTCGGGCACCACGAACGAGGAATAAAAATTGACCATCACCACGCCACCGTTTGCAGCAATCAACGGCAGGATGTCGTCGGGAACGTTGCGTGGATGATCGGCAATCGCTCGCGCCGAACTGTGGGAGTAGATCACCGGCGCAGCGGCAACTCTCAGAGCGTGCCGCATGGTTGAGGGGGCCACATGCGAAAGGTCGACCAGCATCCCCAAACGGTTCATTTCTCGAACCACCTCTTCGCCAAATGCGGTCAGCCCGCCGTGCTGGGCCTTGTCATTGGCGGCATCCGCCCAATCGAGAGTGACGTTGTGTGTCAACGTCATGTAGCGGGCACCGAGGCCATACAATCGTCGCAAGACGCTGATCGAATTTTCGATCGAGTGGCCGCCCTCGACCCCGATCAGCGACGCGATCTTGCCGGCCGAGTGAATTCGCTCGACGTCATCGCTGGTTAATGCGAGCTCGAAGTCGTCCCGGTATCGATCGATCATCGCGTGCACGACTTCGATCTGTTCGAGCGTTTGAGCCAAGGAGGTTCCCTCCTGAAGCGTTTCGCCTGGCACGTAGACCGACCAGAACTGCGCCCCCACGCCGCCGGCCCTCAACCGCGGGATATCGGTCTGCAACTTCTCCTGTGGTTGAGCGATGTCGAGGTTCTCGAACGACCTCGCCGCAAGCGTACGCATCGCCCACGGCAGGTCGTTGTGCCCGTCGATCACGAGCAGTGAGCGATGCAGCTCCGCCGCCTGAGGCGTCAACACAACGGGCGGGCGGATCAGTCCGACGGGCGGGCTGGCCGACCGATCTGACTCGTCGGCATAGCCCGGTAAACCAATGACAATCCATAGGAGCGCCTGAACTGAGCGAACCAGAGGGGATAATGACACCAATGAAGACTCCTTACGCCGGTCAGTCGCGATGCAATCGGGCAACGAAAAAACCCGACCCCGCTGCGAAGCGAAGTCGGGCTTGAGCAGAGTTGTCTCTGATGACTCTCAGACGACTCACGCCGTCTGCAACACCTTGGCGCTCTTAACCGTTGCGATGATCGCGCTGGCGACCATGTAAGGGTCGGCGTTACTGGCCGGACGACGATCCTCGAGCCAGCCCTTCCAGCCATGCTCAACGGTGAAAATCGGAATTCGGATCGACGCGCCGCGGTCCGAAATGCCGTAGCTGAACTTGTCGATCGACTGAGTCTCGTGCAGACCCGTCAGACGCTGGTCGTTATCGGCACCATACACGTCGATGTGTTGCTTGATCCGCGGCTGGAAGGCCTCACAAACCGCGTCGTACACATCCTTGCTTCCGCAGGTACGCAGCAGATTGTTGCTGAAGTTGGCGTGCATACCACTACCGTTCCAGTCGCCCTTGACCGGCTTGCAATGCATGTTGATCGCAATGCCGTACTTCTCTGCGGTTCGTTCGAGAAGGTAGCGGGCCACCCAAACTTCGTCGCCCGCGAGCTTGGCGCCCTTGGCGAAAATCTGAAACTCCCACTGGCCCTTCATCACTTCCGCATTGATGCCTTCGACGTTCAGGCCAGCCTGGAGGCAAATTTCAAGGTGTTCCTCGATGACCTCGCGGCCCACGGCCCGCCCGGTGCCAACGCTGCAGTAGTACGGACCTTGGGGAGCCGGGTAGCCTTCTGCCGGAAATCCGAGCGGCTTATTCTTGTCGGGGTTCCACAGGGTGTATTCCTGCTCAAAGCCGAACCAGAAGTCGGCATCGTCGTCATCGATGGTCGCCCGGCCGTTGGTGCGGTGCGGGGACTTATCGGGATTAAGTACCTCGCACATCACCAAGAAACCATGGCCTCCCAAACGTCCTGGGTCCGGACAAACGAACACCGGCTTGAGTAACAGGTCGGAACTGCCTCCCGTGGCCTGCTGCGTGCTCGAACCGTCGAACGACCAAATT
>JBGTCJ010000136.1:0-5259 GCA_041748895.1 Pirellulaceae bacterium | reverse complement strand
AGTCGTCTTCCGTGGCAATGAATCCGTCGAGGCTAGTCGCGGTGTAGTACTGGGTCTTCATGGCGGGGAGTGCGCAAAAGAGTGGTTTGTGCCGCCTTACGGTGGCGATGCCTGGTGAGCACGCCTCACCACCGGGCGGCGTGAGGCCTCCAGTCGATCGCATGGTCTACGCCCGTCAGGGGCATAAGTGTATGCGTTGCCTGCACGGGGTGTCTCGAGGACTCTCTGGTAGCCGCCGTTCTGTTAACCAACGCGATCAGGTTAAACGAGAGAGTTAGAGAGTTTCCGGGGTTGGACCGGGGGTGGATGGGGAGAAAGCTACTATCTGACTGGCAGCCCCACGAACCAGAGAGCGGAACAACTCGCCGACGTTTAACCGGAATCGCCGCAAATCCACGATAGAAACGCAAAAAGGGCGATGCAGATGCATCGCCCTTTCGCGTTAACTGGGGGACAGCAGTGTCTCGCTACTGTCCAGAAAGGCTCAAATTTTGCCTGCATCAGGTTTGGCAAAGCGGTTAACCAAGGGGCAATAAAAGTGGTTTTTCCTTGGTTTTTGCGTATTTTCGACAGCGAGGTCGTTCAAGGAGCTGCGAAATGCCACTCAGTGCGGAGGGTTAATCGACGGAACACGAATGCCAAGCCGAGTGGACTGGTCGCCGGAAACCGTCAGCGGTGAGCCTTCAAAATGGTCGGCGCAACGTCGCAGGAACGCCGTGCCCTCTGGTTTCCTGGTGCCCAGTTTGCCCACGGACGGTTAACCCGGGGTGTTTTCGGTTTTCAGTCTGAAATTGGATGGCTACGGTTAACAAAGCCGGTCCCTTCTTTAACGTAACGCCATGGACGCACGGTAACTGCCAAGAAGTTATCGTGCAAAAGGGGCGTGACGATACCACTTTCAGCTACACAGCGATGGGCTAATTGAGCTACCGTAAACGCGTTTTTTCCAGTAAAATGGGAGCTTGAACACAGGACTTTACGATTCGAGGATGCCAATGGCCACAACAATCGATGCACCACTGCAATGGGTCGAAAACGTCGCCACTCTCCGGCTGCCGGAGCAGGCCGATCGGCATTTGCAGCAATTGATGGATCGCAATAACGAAGGATTGCTGACTGATCAGGAACGGAAGGAACTAGCGGCGCTGGCCGAGCTGAGTGAACATCTGTCGCTCGTCCGTGCTGAAGCTCTGCATCTACTTGGCCGCAAACCGTGAAGTGCACAGCTCGTGGCAGAGGGATCTCGTGATTTCATTACGGCGCGTGCTGGCAGCCGGTGTGAGTATTGCCAAATGCACCAGTCGCTTCAGGGAGCGACTTTCCACATTGAGCATGTGATCCCCCGCGTGCACGGCGGATCAAGTGATTCGAATAATCTCGCCTTGGCATGTCCGAGTTGCAATTTGCACAAAGCGGATCGCACTACGTCCGACGCGAATCCAGATACAGCCTCGGTTGCATTCTTCAATCCGCGGTCCGATGTTTGGCCTGAGCACTTTGAGTGGGACGACTATACTCTAGTCGGCAAAACTGAAGTCGGTCGAGTCACGATCCAGGCGCTTGATCTTAATCATGAGCGGCGCATCAAGATACGCCAAGCTGAGCAACTGTTCGGGCTCTTTCCGCCTGACTCTGTCGTCACATGAGCTTGGCTGGATTGCTGTCACACTCAATCCTGAACGTTAATGAAGTACCAATGATTATGGCAAGAGCTTGGAAGATAGCTCCCGGCGACAATGCAAACAATTGGGACGTTTTCAGGGTTAATCGCTGTATTGCTATAGGTTGGTTACCGGAATCGGATTATCGAGATTTCCCTGATGCAGCTGAAGCCTTGGCTGCATTGAAGGAAGTACATGGACCGAATGCCAAGGGCCACGGCAAAGGCGCGGCAGAGATGATTTCAGCTTTCGTTAGCTCAATCGACGTTGGTCACATTTTCGTTGCCAACAACGCGTACAACTGACCTGCAACCAAGAAACTGAGCCACCGATAACGAGAAAATTCGGGTAGAATTTGGCCGTCATTTCGCAGGAGCAGACGACCATGAAGAAGTCAAAATTTACGGATCAGCAGATCGCCTTTGGGCTCAAGCAGGAGGTTCTCGATCACTTCATCGTTTTTGGGCGTGCTCACCTGAATGTGTTGTGCCGTGAATTCAGAGATCAGTATCATCTGGAACGCCCGCACCAAGGCTTGAACACCGACTTGATCATTGCGCCGCGCAAGAAGCCGCGAGGGAACAAGCCGCTTGATCCTACCCATCTGACGATTCGCGATATCCAGTGTCGTGAGCGACTTGGTGGTCTGCTCAAGAGCTACTCACGCAGAGCCGCATAGCACATCATTCTGTGACCTCTGTTCACAATGCGTTCGACGTCAATTGTCTGTCTATCGGTCCGGGCGTGTGGAGTGCGATTTGCCTTTTGCTCAGCCAAAACGCAACTCGGTTTCTAATCCGGCGCGCGTCCGTTGATTGAATTGCGATCAGCTTCTGGAGAAGTGGCGTCATCATCGTTTAAAAATCGGCGAGAAAAGCGAGAAGCGTAGTTTTTGCACAGGGCGGAGCGGAACTTACGAGTTTTCGGTCACGGTCGATGCGTCTTTCGCCGGAACGCGTTCGTCTGGCTTCGGTTTTGCTCAAGAGATCGTCACCAGTGGCGCTGGTGCGTGAGCGCCGCGCTCAGTGATCAAACGATTCGAGAGATGCCTCACTCACCAAAACCTTTATTTGCGCTGCCTGACATGGTTTCATGAGCGATTGACGACTGTACAGCCGAAAACCGTAGCCGATGTAGGCAGCGGGTTGATGGTCGAGCAAGTATCGTAGTTCAGCACCGTCGGCGATAATCGCACCAATATCGGCAATCACCCATTCACAATCCACTGGGATCGCCACTGGAAATCGTTCATCTACTTGAATCGCATACGATCGGATATCCAATCCTAAAGCTGACGGATCAACTGAATTGCTGCAACTAACCAACCACGTCTCGGCGTTGTTGAGTGAGCGTCGATCCAGCCACCGCTTGAGATACTCCAGATCTTGATCCCAATCGACATTGCTCGATGCCAAATGACGATGACCCGCTAACGGTCCGCCCGCAAGTTCGTTGAAATACGCAAGCGAGTGAGGGCACACCCACAGACTACTCATCGACGCCCACAGGCATCCAACCCACGCGACTCGGCGAATCCAACGCTGCTGGCTGGCCAATAAGCATCCCGCCGCGATGAGCGCAAATGGCAGGATCGGCAAGCCATAGCGTAGATGTTTGCTCAGTCCAGTCTGGCTGGTGATCAACAGAAACAACAACATTGCCGGAATGAATAAGCAAAGTCGATCCGTGACCGAGACTTGTCGCTGGAACAACAACGATATCATGCCGGCGAGAATCAACAGCCCGCTGGCTATGGGCAACTTCATCGCCCAGCCAAATAGATAATAGTCCCACCAACCATGGTCGGACCAAACGCCGGAGCGGTACGAACGCCTCGGCCGATCGAAATCCCATCGCTGCAAATCGATGCCCTGGACAAGTTCCGCTGGAAGTGGGCATGGCACTTGTTCCCACATCGTTCCCACGAATCGATTGCCGGCCCATTCCGGTTGCTCAAACGGCGCACCGCGACCACCGAGATCTTGACTCGCAAACTGGAAATCTCCGATCGGCATGCCCGTTTGGTCAAAACCATAAAATACATTGATCCCGAAAATTGCGATCACTGCGGCTACCCAAAGATATCCGAACTCCATGCACCAACAGCGAGGCTCCTGCACACGCCTAAAGATGCGATCGAGAATCCATACGGTCGGTATCAGTACTGCGGCGACCAACCACGTCGGTTTGGCCACTACGGCGACGGCCACGGCGATTCCCAAAGTGCGCGTTGCGGACCAAGAGACTTCATTGAGCCAGTTCCTCAGCGTGTATGCCAACCACAGCCCGGCGACTGCACCAGCCATATCTGCCGTGATTAAATGCGCGTGCCCGAGAAACTCGGGAAGCAGCGCCCACAATGACGCGGTACCTAGCGCACCGACTGCACCAAACAATTGTCCTGACCATCGATAGGCTAACGTCATCCCAATCAAGCTGATTGGAATACACATCCAGCGTCCAAGCCATAGTGCGGTCAAACTGTCACGCCCGGCAACCCGTTGTAACTCCCAGCCAAGTGCGTATTCACCGCGACGTCGTGGGTCGGCGGCGGTATGCCGTGCGGGCAGCGGTGTTCCCGAAGCGATCGCCGGGATTGCCGCCCACATCCGCTGTGGAGGTGGATTCATGCGAAACGTGTCGAATTTCCCATGCCTCCATTGGTAGATACCGGTAGCGAGTAAACCTGGTTCCATTCGAGTGAACCCGTCAGCTCTAGAAAGCCACGCTAGTAGCCCACCATGAATGACAAGCAACGCGACAAAGGCAACACGCAATGCACCGGAGCTCCAACCGTTGTCCTTGCGACGGGGCGCCGAGCCGAGCGATCGATATGCGACAACCTTGGATATCCATCGTACTGCTTGAGTGCGGCCATTCAACCAGAGCGTTAACAAGGCGACGGTCGTAACCGTCAAAGCGACCATCACTAGCGTTGCACGAAAGAAAGCTTGCGATGTCGTAACCGCTGGTCCAAGCGTTCGTGCCAGCGTGACGAAATAAACGAGTGACAAGCTCCCGCCGACTGCGGTCGTTCGCGCGACCGATAAAACTACTGATCGCGATTTCTCCATCGGCAATAACGCGTCTGAATCGCTCACAGTTCACCGAACGACTCGCGTCCGGCCCGAGTCGACATGGCTCCCCAGATTCCGTACGGGCTTTCCGACCCGGGCGGGTTATTCGGATTCCCTTGGTAAACGCTACTTCGCTGACGATCCGCCGTATCTGCATTGATGGTCTCCGTCACAAACTTCACCGCGCCATCGACCATCACGACATATGCGCCGCCTGGATGCAAACTCGCCGCTGAAAAGATTCCGCCGAACCAATTTGGATGGGCATCAAAGCGAGGTTCTTGACCACAGGACGGACCGCCCGGCGGCAACACGGCATTGAACGCGCAGAAAGCGGGTGCAGAGTCAGCCCATCGTTGGCCTCGCATCTCCAAATCACCGGGCAGGTAAAAATCGGGATCCGCCGGATCGACTTGCTCCCAGCAGCGATCTGGCTGATCAGTCAAGTCAGCGACCCGCAGACGTACCGCTCCAGCAATCCTCCTTGACGAGTCGCCGACGACGACTTCGCCAACCAGTAG
>JBGTCJ010000135.1:0-2224 GCA_041748895.1 Pirellulaceae bacterium | reverse complement strand
CGAGGATGTTTGGCGAGTAGGCGACGCGAGTGGGGTGACCGAGGAAACGTACCCGCGCCTCGGTGGTGAGCCCCTTTCCGCCGGTGAAGACCTGGAGAGAGACGCGTTCCTCCTGAATCTCCGTGACCTGGGCGATCGATGTCGTGTCCTCACCACTCTCGACGATCGCCAACTCGCCCAACCCAACGTCGGTCGCGCGAATGGTCAGGATGTCACCCACGATCGAGATGACTTTGGTGTGTCGCAACAGGTCCTGGATCATGCTGATTGGTCACGGCCGGCTTCACGCTGCCATGCGTCCTGGTGAGTTCATGCATCGAGGCGCACCACGGCTGGACACGCCTGCCCGCCGAGCGAACCGTTTAACCAGCACTGTCGAGAATATCGACCGAAGTGGCAAGGGCGCGACCGCGGGAATTTCTATGCGATCAGGCGGATCAGTTCGCGGCAGAAATCGGGCAAGTCCTCGGGCTTGCGGCTGGTGACGTGATTGCCATCGACGATCACCGACGCATCCTCGTAGACCGCACCCGCGTTGGTCAAATCGTCTTTGATTCCCGGCGACCCGGTGACGCGAACGCCTCGATAGACGCCGGCGGAAATGGGGATCCATCCACCGTGGCAAATCGCACCGATCGGCTTGCGTTTGGCCTGAAAAGCTCGCACCAAATCGAGCACGACCGGGTCGCGACGGAGCTTGTCGGGCATGAACCCGCCGGGCACGACCAATGCATCGAAATCGCGCTCGCTGGCGTCGCGATACGAGATGTCCGAAATACAAGGGTAACCGTTCTTCCCCACGTAGCGAGTTTTGGCATCCGCGCCCGCTAGCACCGTCTCGGCCCCGGCCTCCTCGAGCCGAAGCTTGGGGTACCAAAGCTCGAGATCCTCATAAATATCGCCGGTGAGGATCAGCACACGCTTCGCCTTGAGGGGGAGTTCTGAGGTCATGGATCGATTCCAAATTGGTAAATGGTGGTTTGGGCATACTCACGACCGGGTGCCAACCAGATCGGTGGAAATTCGGGCTGATTGACGCTGTTGGGAAAGTGCTGGGCTTCGAGACAGACGGCGCCACGATGAACGTATTTCTGACCGGCCTTTCCGGTTTGCCCCTTGAGAAAATTCCCGCTGTAGAACTGGAGCCCCGGTTGGTCCGTCGAGACGATTAATCTTCGGCCGCTTTGGGGGTCGCGGAGTTCCGCTACCGGTCGCACGCCGTCGCCGGCGCGAAGCACGTAGTTGTGGTCGTAGCCAATCGAGGCGGTGTGATCAAGGGAAGCGATCCTCTCGCCGATCCTCCGCGGAACGCGAAAATCCAGTGGAGTCCCCTCGACCGGCGCGATCTCACCGGTGGGGATCAATTCGGCATCGGTCGGCGTGTACGCGTCGGCGTGGATCGTCAGCTCGTGATCGAGGATCGTCCCGCTCCCGGCGCCGGAAAGGTTGAAATAGGCATGATTGGTGAGGTTGATCGGGGTCAACAGGTCCGTGGTCGCCCCATAGCGGATCACCAACGAATTGTCGCTGACAAGGCTGTATCGAACCGTGAAGTGGACGTTGCCAGGGAAACCTTCCTCACCATCGGGGCTGAAGTAGGTGAATTCTACGGCCGCCTGCTCGGGGTCCTCCGCATCGATCATGCCTTGCCAAACGACCTTATCGAGACTCCGGCTCGCACCGCCGTGCAGCGTGTTGATGCCATCGTTGGCGGCCAGAGAAAACGTCTCACCATCGATCTCAAATTGCGCTCCGGCGATGCGATTGCAAACGCGGCCGGTGGTGCACCCGAAATACTGGTTGTCATCCGACTCATAGCCTTGAACGTCATCGAATCCGTTGACGATATCGACCATCACGCCTTGTGAATCGGGCGCCAGAATCGAGCGAATCGTCGCCCCCCGCGAGATGATCTCGACGGTCACCCCACCATCACCGCGAAGCTCAAAAAGCTGAACCGGGGTTCCGCTTGCCGTCTTCCCGAACGGACGCTGAAGAACTTCGGCCGCAGCCAATGGGGCCAATGGGCTCGTCAAAAAGATGAGTGCTAGCGGGGCAAGAAGTTGGCGGATGGCCATCGTGGGAGAAGCTCCGGGATGAGGAGGGACAACGAAAAACGGGAGGAGCGCGAGCGCAGCGGGTGCTGACCCTTAGCATAGTCGATCGGAACTCAGCGGCGGCATTGGTATCTACACAAGCTTCATTACCCTCCCTGGGGAGGGTC
>JBGTCJ010000134.1:0-26587 GCA_041748895.1 Pirellulaceae bacterium | reverse complement strand
GGTCCGGTCGCTTGCGCTTACGGCTGGTATGAGGGATCCGATCGCACTGGGTCCCGAACGATTTTTGGTCTACAATTTGGCGATCGCGTGGGCGTTTGTCATCCTTTCCGCCAGCTCAGCGGGCTTGCCAGCAGGCCATTGGGCTTGCCAATCCCGTGGCCATTCGGTCTCTATCGAAATGCTCAAAGCGCTCGAATTGGCCGGCTTCAAAAGTTTTGCGGATCGCACCCGTTTTGACTTTCCCGAGGGGATCACGGTCGTGGTTGGCCCCAATGGGTCGGGCAAGTCCAATATCGTGGATGCCATCAAGTGGGTCCTGGGCAGCCAGAGCGCAAAGAGCCTTCGTGGCAAGGAAATGGCCGATGTGATCTTCAAGGGATCGCAAAACCGTGGACCGGCCGGGACGGCCGAGGCCACGATCATTTTCGATAACAGCTCGGGAGCTTTGGCCGTTGACGCATCGGAGGTCCGAGTCACGCGGCGAGTTTTTCTAAGCGGTGAGGGGGAATACCTAATCAACAACCATCCTTGCCGGTTGAAGGATGTCAAGGAGCTCGTCCGCGGAACCGGGATCGGCATCGACGCCTACAGTCTGATCGAACAGGGGAAGGTCGATCAGATGCTCCAAGCGAACGCCAAGGACCGCCGAGCCATCTTTGAGGAGGCGGCGGGGATCAGCCGATTCAAGGCCAAACGCGTTGAGGCCGAGCGACGCCTGCTACGCGTCCAACAGAATCTGATTCGGTTGGGCGACATTGTCGATGAGGTGGCAGGTCGGTTGCAGAGCCTCAAGACCCAAGCGAGTAAGGCGGAACGCTATCGTCAGGCGACCGAGCGGCTACGCGAGTTGCGAACTCTCGTGGCGTGGAACGATTGGTCGGTGCTCTCCGCCGAGAGCGAGCAGGCCGAAGCGGACCTTCGAGCCGCTCAACAGCAGCAGCGGCAGTTCGAATCGCGGCGCGACGAATTGGCTCTCGAGCGACAATCGATCGAGGAACGTTTGCAGGACGTCGCCGAGGCGGTGCGACAGGCCGAGCAGCAACGTGGTGAGATCGGGCGATCGATCGCAAATCACACCGGTGCTCGCGAGGCCGACATGGCGGCGGTCGATGGCCTCGGCGAATCGATCCACAAAAGTCGCCGGCGGATGCGGTTGCTGAAGAATCAAACGGGATCGGCCGCCGAAGGTCTGCAGACGGTTGTGCGTCAGTGGCAGGCGTACTGGCAAGAGTTCGAAGCGGCTAAGCAGCGGTTGAATTCGGCCCAAGAGGAAAAGTCACGGCGTGAACAGGTGGTTGCTGAGGCGATGACCGAACGGGATCTCGTCCAGCGCCAGCATCTCGACACGCTTCGCCTGATTGCCGATTCCGAGGGATGCCTGCAGCGAACCGACCAAGAACTTTCCGGCGCGCAGCGGACGGTTGCCGAATTGTCCAGACGGCGCGATTCGCTCGAAGCGGAGCTCGCCGTCGCCGCTGCGGAAGTGAGTGTCCACGGCGAAGAGTTGACCAGCGAAGAGGCCTCGATTGCCCAGCTCGAGCAACGCATCGAGGCGGCCCAGTGCGATATCGATGCCGAGCGTCGAAATTTGCAGCGGCGGCGCGACGAGATCGCGTCACTCAAGGTGCGGTTGCAAGGCATCGCCGAGAGAGTGTCGGTGCTCGATGACCTGCAGCGGCGTCAGGAGGGTCTTTCCGGCGGTGTGCGATCGCTGGTGGATCGAATGCGAAGTGGGGGCGATGGTCCCTTGAGCGACGTCGTGGGCATCGTTGGGCAGCTTTTCCGTAGCGACGTTCATGTCGCACCGTTGATCGATGCCGCACTGGGTGAACGGGCTCAGTTTGCGGTGGTCCGTGGCGGGCGAGTTCAAGACGCCATCCTTCGCGGAGAGGTCGAGCTCAGTGGCCGCGTCGGTCTGATCCGGATCGATGAGCTACCCGCGAGACGCCCGGGTGATCGGATTCGGCTCGATGGTCTGCGCGGGGTCATCGGGCGTGCCGACCGAATGATCCAGACCGAAAAGCATCTCCAGCCGCTGGCTCGCCACCTGCTCGGGACCACCTGGATGGTCGATGCGATCGGGACGGCTCTGGGACTGCGTCGCTTGAGCGGCGCGGGCCTCAGGTTTGTCACGAATCGTTGCGAATTGCTCGAGCAGGATGGTTCGGTGATCATCGGTCCGCCCGGGGCCGCGGCAGGATTGGTCAGTCGGCACAGCGAGCTGCTCGCCGCTCAGGAAGAACGCAAGCACTATCGTTTTCAACTGTTGGAATGTGAGGCGGTGGCGGCTCAGTTGGCCGAACGTCTGGATCAGGACGAGGCGAATCTTGGCCGCACTGAGCAACAACATCGGAACCTGGTAGTTCGGCGTGCCGCGACCGAGGCCAATCTGCGTCATGCCCGCGATCGCTTGGCGGGGCTGAAGCAGTCTGACACCGAATTGGTCGAACAACTGGCGATCGCCCGATCAACCTTGTCCCACGCCGAAAACGCCAAAGTGCTGTTGTTGGCTGAACTCGATGAGCGGCGCGGAGCGGCGCAGCGGTGGGAACAGGCCGCACAGAGGGTCGATGCGGCCTTGTTGGTGGCAAGGCAATCTCTCCAAGAGGCGACCAACCACTTGACGGATATGTCGGTTCAGGCCGCGAGGGTCGAACAAAAGGTTGAGGCGACGCAGGCCACCATTGACCAACAGCGGCGAGATCAAACTCAGCGGGAAGCAGCGGTCGAGGAAGTGCGAAACCTGGTTCGTAGCGATCGTGCCAGGCGGGATCATCTCGCCGGAAGAATTTTGGCCGCGACCCAGTCGATCGCCGACTTGGAGGCTCGTGATCAAGACGTGCAATCCCAACAGGCAAAGTGCTCGACCGCGGCCGCCGAGATTCGCGCCGAAGGTCGGTCGGGGCAACTCGCGTACGAGCAGGCGATCAAGCAGGCCAGTGACGCCGCGCAGCAGGTGCACCTCTTCTCGAGTCGCCTCGATGCTGCGCTTCTCAAGCGACAAACACTCGCCGATCGATTGCTCGAAGACTACGAGATCGACCTCCGAAACGAGACGCCTCCCGAAACGCTCGAGCCGATCGCCGATCGCGCCGCCGTGGAAGAGGACATTCAGCACCTTCGTCAACAGCTGCAGAAAACCGGCGCGGTCAACATGGAAGCGCTCGACGAACTGCAATCGCTGCAGGCTCGATACGACGAACTTCACGGACAGTACCAAGACCTGACAGCCGCCAAGGACTCGTTGCTACGGATCATCGGCAAGATCAACGCGGACAGCCGGCGGTTGTTTGTCGATACTCTCGAGGCCATCCGGCAGAACTTCCAGCGGCTCTACCGAAAGTCATTCGGCGGCGGTACCGCGGATTTGATTTTGGAGGATTCCGACGACCCACTCGAAGCCGGCGTGGAGATCATCGCCACCCCACCTGGAAAGCCGTCATTCAACAATTCGCTCCTATCGGGCGGGGAGAAAGCATTGACCGCCGTCGCTCTCCTGATGGCCATTTTTCAGTTCCGTCCGAGTCCGTTCTGTGTGCTCGACGAGGTCGATGCGCCGTTCGATGAGGCGAATATCGGCCGATTCGTTACGGTGCTTCGAGAGTTCCTCGATCAGACGAAGTTCGTCGTGGTCACCCATAGCAAAAAGACAATGACCGCTGCCACGACTTTGTATGGTGTCACGATGCAGGAATCGGGCATCAGCAAACAGGTCTCGATCCGGTTCGAGGACGTCAGCGAAGATGGCGAAATCAGCACCGACGCGGCCTAGCAGTTCCTTTCCCATCAACTAGGCGGGCGCCAAGTTCGCTGTCTCACTTGGGGCGTCCTCAAGCAGTTCACCGTCGAGCACCTCGTTCTCGATCGCCCGTGGCTGCGGCACCGGCTCGCGCGGTCCACCTCGAAGGACATCAAAAGCTTCCTGATAGAGCTCGGGACCATAGGTCAACTCTCCACCCTGGTGCCCTACCGCGCCCACCATGGCTGCCAATACGAGCATCCCGATCCGCCACAGACGATGCAGACCGGGGCTTCCCCGCCGAACAGCCGCCAACGCGACCCAAGCCAAGACGACCGCGACGATCGTCACGATCACGGCTGACCATCGGTGCCAAAAGATCTCCGTGGACGTGTCGATACGGCTCCAGCTCCCGTACCCACGACGCTGCGCGAATGACCATCCCATGGCCGAAGCGGCGACGGCCGAAATCGCGCCCAACCACAAACAACTCAGGGCGACCTGCTGTCCGAGTATCGGGTAACGCCATCCGATCACCACAAAAAGCGCCCCGACCAAGAGCAGCGCGATCGGGAAATGAACGGTGGCCGGATGGAAGTACCCTTGAAAAGCCCAGAGACGAGCCGGAAGTGACTTCGCATCGTCGGGGGGCACCGGCTGTGGACCATCGCCCACCTCACCAACGACGTCTGGCGACGGCGCCGCAGCGGCATAATCCTCAGGCCAATCGGCGCCTTCCTCAATCCACACGCGAATAAGCGCCAACTCACCTGCCGTCAAAGGGCCGCCGTGGCTTGCCGGCGGCATTTGCAAATCTTCATCATCGGTGAGCAGGTATTCGGTGTAGAGCGTGCTCGACTCGGCATCGCCAGGCTCGATGTAACCGAGAACATCGTCTGCCAAATCGATGCGAAAGCCGTTCTTGGGATTCTTTTCGCCGTGACACTTCAGACAGCGTGCCTCCCAGATGGGTGCGATGTCCCGCAAGAAGCTGACGATTCGACCTTCGTCATCTACCGCGGGGCGGCCCTGCGCCCCGATCGGCCCGGAGCCAATGACGAAGCTCAACCAACAGGCACACATCAGAACCAAAGCTCGGGACATCAGCATCCATCGCGTTGACGGTAGGGAGGTGGGCTGGGCGGCGCCGGGCGGCCAAAGTGCGTCGCAAGGGGATCTCATGATGGGCGGGCCGGCGGCATCGACCACGTCGATCGACCCACGGATCGAACGGCGACTCGAGTATGATTTAATTTAGTCAGGCTGACCAGCCTGATCGCCCTGTTGTTGATTTCGACACGTCTGGGCCGGCTCGTGACGAGAACGCCGGCGATAACCTTCGAACCCTGAATCTGGAGCCGCGATCCATGCGTTCCTCGCTTTTGTCCGCGCTGGGCATGCTACTGCCGGTGCTACTTGCCGGGACGCCGGCTGTTGCGGCAGATCTTGCCGGCTCAAGGCCCAACGTGATCGTCGTGATGACCGATGATCAAGGCTACGCCGCGATTGGGCGTCACGGTCACCCTTGGATTGACACGCCGAACCTGGACCAACTCCACGATCGCAGCGTCCGTTTGGATCGGTTTTTCGTTAGTCCCACCTGCGCCCCCACACGTTCGGCGTTGATGACGGGGCGGCACTCGATGCGAAACGGTGTAACGCACACCATTCTCGAACGCGAGCGGATGGCGCTCGATGCCATCACGTTGCCGCAGGTGCTCAAAACGGTTGGATACTCCAGCGGAATTTTTGGGAAATGGCACCTGGGCGATGAGGACGATTACCAACCCGGCAGTCGAGGGTTTGATGAGGTCTTCATCCACGGCGGCGGCGGAATTGGTCAGTCGTATCCTTGCAGCTGCGCCGACGCCCCTGGGAACGAGTATTTCAACCCGGCGATTCGCCACAACGGCAAATTCGTTCGCACCGAGGGGTACTGTACCGATCTCTTTTTTGATGCCGCGATCGATTGGATCACGACGCGATCTCACACCGACACACCCTTTTTTGCCTACATCGCTACCAACGCCCCGCACGGTCCGTTCATCGCGCCGGAGACCAATGCCAAACGGTTCACGGATCTCGGCTTCAGCGACAATCAGGCTGGCTTCTACGGGATGATCGAGAACATAGATGAAAATATGGGTCGACTCGACGAGGCCATCCAGCGGCTCGGGCTAACCGAAAACACCGTGATGATCTTCCTTTCGGACAATGGGATCACCGGCGGCGGATCGGGATTGCCGGCTGGAAAGTCGATGGGAACGCTGCCTGACGGAACCGAGATGTTCCCCTACAACGCGGGCATGAAGGGATTGAAGGGCTCACCGGATGAGGGCGGCGTGAGAGTTCCCTTCTTCGTCCACTGGAAAGGAAAACTCGAGGGAGGCCTGGCGCGGAACGAAGTAGCCGCCGCGATCGATTTCTTCCCGACGATCGCTGAACTTGCCGGCGCGGCAGTACCGGAAAACCAGGTCGAAGGCCGAAGCTTCCTGCCGCTGCTCGTCGCCGCAGTCGAAGGTCGCGACCAGGTCGATTGGCCGGATCGCTACCTCTTCACGCACCAGGGGCGCTGGCCGACGGGCAGTGAGCCGAATGATTTCCAGTGGAAAACGTTCGCGGTCCGCAACGCTCGGTTTCGTTTCGTCAATAACAATGCCCTCTTCGACATGATCGCTGATCCCGGTCAAGAAAAGAACTGTATCGAAGAGCATCCCGAAGTCGTGGCAGCGATGCGGGCTGCATACGACCAGTGGTGGAAGACAACGCGAGCAATGATGGTGAACGAGGAGGCACCCATGTCGCCGACCCAGCCTTTTACCGAGGCGTATCGCGCTCAAGAAAAAGATGGCGGCATCCCACCGTGGAAGCCCACCAACCCGGTCCCTTAGGCAGGGCTTCCCATCGATCTCCGGCTCATGAACCCCATCGATCCCCCACGACTTCACGGACCGCCTTTGGGAACCGCTCGGCTGAAGTCGCATCCCGAGGACTTTGAGGTTGAGGAGATACTTGGGTTCGAACCCACCGGCGAGGGAGAGCACTGTCTGGTTTGGGTCGAAAAGGTGGACCGAAACACGAGCGACGTCGCCAGCGAGCTTGCGAGGAAACTGGGGATTCGCAAACGACTCGTGACCCACTGCGGGTTGAAGGATCGGGCCGCCGTGACGAGGCAGTGGTTCAGCCTGCACCTGCCTGGCGTCGTTTCGCCCACCGCCGAGGATTTGAATGACGATGGGTTTCGGGTCCTGAGGATCACCCGCAACTTACGCAAACTTCGCCGAGGTTGTCACTGCGGCAATCGCTTTCAAATTCGTCTCCGCGACTGCGCGTTTACCCCGGGAGCTGCGGCACGGCGATGGCAGTCGATTCGGCAGCACGGCGTGCCGAATTATTTTGGCCCACAACGATTCGGCCACGATGGCGGCAACATGGGCATGGCCACTTCGTTGATGTCGGGTGAAATCGAAGTCCGCGACCGGGCCCTGCGTGGCATTCTGATTTCGGCGGCTCGGAGCTATCTATTCAATGCCTGCGTCGGCCAGCGGATCGTGAACGGGACCTGGGATGTCCCTCGCGAGGGTGAGGTATTCGGCTTTGCGGACAAGAGAAGTCTGGTGATTCCGGAAAATCTTCGCGGCGACGAATTTGATCGCGTCAAGCAAGGAACCCTCGAGTTGACGGCGCCACTTTGGGGCGAAGGAGAGCTTCTCAGCCGCAGCGGCGTGAGAGACTTCGAAGAGAGCGTGGTTGCGAGTTACCCGCAGATCGTCTCGGGGTTGGCGAGGTTCAATTTACGTCAAGAACGGCGCGTGATTCGACTCAGGCCTCTGAACGCCGAAGTATTCTGGGAAACGCAGTCGACGCTCGTCCTGCGGTTTGAACTGCCCACGGGAACCTACGCGACCACCCTGCTTCGCGAGTTGGCCGATATCATCATGGCTGAGCGAAATCATCAGGGGACGCCGTCGTCGCCGTGAACTCGGCCACTGCAGCGATACCCTACGCACACCCCAGGCGCTATCCAAGTGATTCCTTACCGATTGACGATCCATGGTTTGTTGGCGTTGGTGGTGCAGGTCACCACGGTCGGGGGTGGTTTGGGTTGTCGGGGCGATTCCCCGCTGCCGCCACACGGCGACCTCGCGAGCGATGGTGATTCAACGATCACGACGGGCGTCAGCGGGTTGCCGATCGGTTTCGATGTGGCGGATGCCGATCGCGATGGTCGCGTCTCGCGTCGTGAGTGGCGGGAGTATGTCGAAGCGAGGCTGCCGGAAATTGAGCTTCCCCATGGTCTCATTTTTCGAGAGATCGACACGGATGGGGATCGCTACCTTTCGGAGGAGGAATTCGATCAACGGCATGCGGTGCTGCAACCGTTTCTGGAGTCTTTGTCGAGCGGTGATCCGCCACCCCCAGACCCCGGAACAGACTTCGTCCCTTTTGCCGGACCGGATCGGCCACTTAACGACGCATCGATTCTCGGTGCTGTCTTTCATCGTTACATCGATCTGCGAGCCGATTCGGCAAAGTGGTCGGCACTCGATTTCGAACAGCTCCCTGAAACGATCGTGGCTCAGCTCCCGTCTGCGGCCGGCCAGCGGCGATCGCTTGCCGACGTTTGCCGCGCGACGGTCGTCTTGGGAGGCGGCAGTGGTGAGGACGACTTTTTCGTCGGAGGAGCGGTGATCGTCAGTCCCAGCGGCTTGGCGTTGACCAACTATCACCTCGCCGAATCATTCAACAACCGACTGATCGCGTTGACGGCCGCGGGCGATGCGGTTCGCGTCACCCGACTGTTGGCGGGAAACCCGGTCACCGATATTGCACTGATCCAGCTCGACACCGACGGCCTCGCGGGCGAGGAATTTCCTTGGGTGCCGATCGCCGTTCGACCCGTCGCGATGGCGGAGGATATTCACGTCGTTCATCATTCGGAGAATCGGTTTTTTACCTACGATCGCGGTTACATCAAGCGTTATCCGATGCTTGGCAAAGAAACCTGGATGGAAATTTCCGCCGATTATGCCCCCGGCGGAAGTGGGTGTGGGATCTTTAACGCCGACTATCAACTGGTCGGCCTGGTTTCGACGATCGCGATGGGCGATGGTCCGACGTTGGCGATGGAAAGCTTGATGGACACACGCGAAGTCGTCGGCGGGGTCGACGATTTGCTGGATCAGTCCGAAGGTGACGATTGGGTTGAAGGCGATATGGGAACGCTCGTGATCAAGCTGGCTGTGCCACTGATGGCGATTCGGTCGCTCCTTGGTGCAACCGATCCGGCGGGCGACGGCGATTGAGTTGTTCGGGCCGCACGGCTTGCGCCGTTGCGTTTCGAAGTGAGTGCCAGCTTGCCGACGCCCGGCGGCTTGCAGGCTTTCGTTACAACCGATCGATTCGTCACCGATGCATCAACCCGTAGCGGTCCGTGTGGGCAAAGTGGAAATGTCGGTTCTCCCCTTGCGAACGTGGGCAACGCTGTATCAACCCAACGTCGATGCACGGCGCGATCCGCACGTTTTGGGGCCATGACGACGATTCGGTTGGTTGATGCGTTCGGAAAAACCTCGCGGCGAGGCCTTCGCGGCCGATTCGTTGGCTATGGGGATGGCAATCCTCCTGGCGATGACGATCGTCCAGCGCGGCATCGGGTTTCTTCGTGGGGTCTGGTTTTGCCGCTTGCTAGATGACCACGTCGTGGGTCAGTGGGCGATGGCTTTCGGATGCATCACGATGATGGCCCCGTTGATGATGCTGGGGCTCTCCGGCGCCATGCCGCGTTATGTCGAACGTTATCGCCAAAGTGGACACCTCACTGGGTTCCTCACCCGAGTGATGCTCGGAAGCCTTTTCGGGATCGGACTGGTGCTCGCGGTGATGGTCGTGGCTCCCAACTGGGTCGCCCTGATCATCTTCCGGGAGCCGTCGAGCGGTGGGCTGATCGCCGCGGTCGGTGGATCGGCGGTTGCCCTCGTCGCATTTAACTTCGTTAACGAATTGGTGGCCTCGCTGCGACAGGTCCGCGTCGTTTCGTTGATGCAGTTTTTGCAAAGTGTCGGCTTTACCGTGCTGGGAATCGCCTGGCTGATTATTGGTGGTGGCTTGGTCGGATTGCTGAATGCCTTCAGCCTGGCCACGGTCTTGGCCATGATGCCGGCGATCTGGGTTCTCCGACGTGACTGGTCAAGACTGCCCTCGGCGGGCACCGCGCTGGACGCGAAGGTACTCTGGCGAAGCCTGCTTCCCTACGCGGCCGCGTTGTGGGTGATGAACTTCCTCACCAACTCGTTCGAACTGTCCGATCGCTACATGATCCTTCACTACACACCCGGCGGCGACGTGGCCGCGCAGACAGCCGTCGGACAATACCACACGGGGAGAATGATCCCGGTATTGTTGACCAGCCTCGCGGCGATGTTCGCTGGCATTCTGATGCCATACCTTGCGGCGGACTGGGAATCGGGACGTCGCGTCGAGGTTCAGAGCCGCCTGCGAACGGTGCTGCTCGGATTGACGGTCGTGTTCACGCTCACCGCCGCTATGGCTCTGCTGCTTGCCCCCTGGCTGTTCGCCGGTCTGCTCGATGGACGGTACTCCGCCGGTGAGTCGATCATGCCCGCGGCGTTCACGATTTCCATCTGGGCCTCGACCGTCACCGTCGCGCAGGTGTATCTCTGGCTGAGCGAACGCGGCAAACTGTGCGGCATTGGCCTCGTGCTTGGTCTCTTGGCCAACGTCGTGCTGAATGTCTGGTGGCTTCCGGTTTGGGGGCTACCGGGGGCCGTCGCGGCCACGTTGGTTGCCAACGCTGTGGTTTTGATCGGATTGCTTTTTGCCCTGGCGATCACCGGTTATCCGCTCGACGGGAGCATCTTCTGGTTGTGCTTGCTGCCATTGAGCTTGCTCGCCGGTCCCTGGGCTGCGATCGGATTGACCCTCAGCCTCTGCCTCGTCCGCCGCGAGATCCACGATCTGCTTTGGCGGCTGGTCTCGACGCGGCTTGAGCGGCTCCGGCGCCTGGCGGTCGAGTGGGCCGGACGTGGCAGGGTTTTGGAATAGGGGCGAAGCATCCGCCCTCCTACTCTTTTCTTACTTCCCGCAACCTTTTCCCACTTCCACCAATCCCTAATCTCCGCGTATTGTCATGCCCGCGCGGAGAACTTCGTGATCGGGGTCTGGACCTCACATGGTGAACTTCGAGCGACGTTTGTGCCTCGTGTTGGTATCGTTGATCGTTGCCACCCCTTCCCATCTCGCATTCGATGCCCGCAACCGCTGTCCCCGCGTCCACGTCACAAGCGTCGCCCGACCCCGCCTTGGATACTTCCGGGGGCCTCGATTTTCATCGTTTGACGGAGCCGGCGGATTCACCGGGCGGGGCCGTCGTCAGTCCGCCGTGGACCCGCTCGGGGCGCCTCGACGCTGAGGTTACGCGAGACAACCTGCGCGCCAGCATGCGCGACGGTGCGATGTTCGGCGTGATGGTCGGTGCCGGTGAGACCTACCTCGCCGCATTCGCGCTGGCGGTCGGTTTGGGCGAGGTTTCCGCGGGCCTTGTTTCGAGCGTTCCGCTGTTGGCCGGCGGGATCATTCAAATGGTCTCACCGCAGGCCGTACGTTGGCTCGGCTCGGAGAAGCGATGGATTCTCGTCTGCGCGACGCTGCAAGGATTCGCTTTTTTCCCGCTGGTTTACGCCGCCATCACAGGCTGGATTTCGCTCCCCGGGCTGTTGCTGGTCGCATCGGTTTACTGGGCGGGGGGGTTGGCCAGCGGGCCCGCCTGGAACACGTGGATGGAATCGATTGTGCCATCGCGCATTCGTCCCAAGTACTTTGCCCGAAGGACCCGCTTGTCTCAATCGACGACTTTGCTCGGATTGGTGGGCGGTGGAGTGTTGTTGCAATGGGCCAGTGGCCATGACCTCAAGCTTTTGGGTTTTGCCTCGCTTTTTCTCTTGGCGGGCCTCGCTCGCATGTGGTCGGTTTACTGGCTCGCCATGCACCAAAATGTCCATCGCTCGGTTGAGGCGTCTCATCCGTCGGTCTTGGCCAGTAGCACGTTGCGGCGTTTTCGAGACCCACGGGCCTCGAAGGTGGCGGCGAGCGAGCGCGGGTTCCCCGTTGCCGGTGCGGAGTCACCAGCCGAGGTGAAGTCATCGATTTCGGGGAGCCGGTTGCTTGTCTATCTCGTGGCCGTCCAAGGATGCGTTCAAATCTCGGGGCCGTTCTTTGCCCCCTACATGCTCGAAAAGCTTCAATTCTCCTACGCGCAGTTCGTCTGTCTGCTAGCCATTGGCTTCCTGGCTAAGGTGGCAGCTCTGTCGTGGTGGGCGAAGATCGCGCACCGAGGGGGCGCAAGGCTGCTGCTTTGGATTGGTGGTGTCGGGATCATACCGCTCTCGAGCCTCTGGATCTTATCGACAAACTTTTACTGGCTCGCCGTGGTTCAAGCGATCAGTGGGACCATCTGGGCGGCGTACGAACTCGGCTTTTTTCTCCTCTTTTTCGAGGCGTTGCCCGTTCAGAATCGCACCCGGATGCTCACGTTCTACAACCTGGCCAACACTGTCGCGTGGTGCGGCGGTGCGTTGATCGGTGCCTGGTTGTTGCACTCCTTTGGTACCACCGCTTCGGCCTACCTGTTGCTCTTTGGTATTTCGTCGATCGGTCGATTGCTTGCACTCTCTTTGCTTCGCTCGGCTGGGCTCCGGCCAACACCAGTCGGCAGTTTGTCGCTGCGAACTTTGGGTGTTCGACCGCAAAATGCGACCGTTGATGCCCCCATCCTTCCCTCCCTCGAAGAGGCGAAATCTCCCCCGACAGAGCCCATCACGCCCTGATTTTTTAGGTAGATTCTGAAGGTCCAATCGTTGTAGATACTTCCAACGGATCATCTGCGCACTGCGGTTCGGTTCTTGCGACGCTTTCTCCTGCAGTTAGCTGACGGGCGTGGGTTCGCGACGCACGCTAGGGCAACCCCGTTTCAACCTCATCTAGAAACCATGGTGTTGGCACATCGGGGCTCTCGTGTGTTTGGCCCGCCGCAGGATGAGGACGCGTGACTCCAGATCAGACCCTTGAACTAACCCAACTCACTGGGTTCGATCCCTGTGTGTCGGGTGACTTGCCAGGTCGACCTGCGAGTCGGAGTGTTCCGCTCACGCTTCCTCCTCAGCCTATCGTCGGTGGTCAAACGGTAGCCTGCGGTGGTGAGAGTCAGAATAAACCAGGGGACGATCAAGCGATTGGCGAATATCGTCAATGGCGAATGCTCTCCGCCGGCACCGATGGGATGGCCTATCTCGCCGATCATGCCGCGAGCGGGCGAAAGGTCGAGCTGCGGCTGATCCGTCCTGTCATCGCCAAGCCCAAAGATAACGTGACCTTTCGCGAGCGGTTGCGGTTGTTGACGCGAATCCAGTCACAATCGTTGCGGCGAATCGTTGGTCATTCGCTCGACATCGAAGCACCATGGGTTGCGATCGAAGATCCGCTGTTGATCGCATCGGGTGACCGACTGTGGTGCGACTTTATCGCTGCCGCGCGTCGGACGGCGAACGCTCATGCGGTAGATCCGCCGCGGATCGCCCTTTGCCTCATCGAACTGCTGGACCAGTGTCATCGCGTCGGATTGACCGCGGGTCTCGAGGCTCGCTCGGTCGTGGTCAGCGCCGACAACCGCATTCGCGTTGACCTGAGCGGACTGAGAGTCTGCGAAGGCGATGGATCGCCGCGGAGTCAATCGCCTCCGACCAGCCGGTTGCCCTTCGGCAAACAGGGTAGTGGTACGGGCGATCAGATGTCGTCGGACTTCGCGGCACGCTTCGCAGGAGGCCCCGAAGAAGACCTGACCCAGTTGCAGCGGCTGCTCGGCGATCTGCTCTACCCCTGGTTATCTTCGGCCGACGCGCAGTCAGCCCCCGCAAGGTGGCGCGCGGCACTGCGAAGTATGCTTCAGGCGAGCGGCGGGCCCGGTGCCATGCCCCCAGGTCTCTCGCAGTGGAATGAATTGCTGAGCTTGGGCGAGGCGGCCGCGTCGTTCCCTGGGCAAACCGGCCAGATTGCGGCGGGTCAAACCGCTGGTCCAACGCCCGATCCCATTGATCCGCCGACTCTCGGCGCGACGCCTGCCGTGGGAACCACCATCGGTCGATATCGTCTCGATGCCAAACTTGGACAAGGCGCTATGGGCGTCGTGTATCGTGGCACCGATATGGCCTCGGAAGCGACGGTTGCAGTCAAGGTTTTGCGGATCGCGAGTCGAGGAGCCTCCCAAGCCACTCGGCGATTTCATAAGGAGGCGCGACTCCTTGCGGGAATCCAGAACGATCACGTCACCCGGCTTTACGAAAGTGGCGAGGACCAAGGCCATCCCTACATCGCGATGGAGTACATCGAAGGCGAATCGCTACAGCAATGGTTGGCAAAGTCTGGTCCGCTCAATGAAACGTCGGCGCTCGAGGTCGTTGCCGATATCGCACGGGGGCTCGTCGACGCACACGCCCGCGGCATCATTCACCGCGACATCAAACCCGAAAATGTGCTGTTGCAACGGGTCACCGAAGAAAACCGCTCGCTCAGCCCTACCCTTCAACCAAGTTTCGCGACGCTGAGCCATTGTCGCGTGAAGCTCTCGGATTTTGGGATCGCACGCCAAATCGATCAATCGGATTCACTTGCCGTCACGCAAGCCGGGGCGATCCTTGGTACGCCGATCTACATGTCGCCCGAGCAGTGTCGCGGGACTACCGAGATTGGTCCGCAGACCGATGTTTACTCGTTGGGGATCACGCTTTTCGAATTGTTGACCGGCCGGCCGCCGTTTCTTGCGGATGAACCGCTCAACTTGGCCGCCAAACATTGCTTTGATCCACCGCCGGATATCCGCGCGGAGCGACCGGAGATCAGCCAGGACACCGCGGCGCTGGTCGCCCGAGCGCTCGCCAAACTGCCTGCCGATCGATTCGCGGACGCGACCCAATTCCTCTCGCATGTCCAGCGGTTGCTTCGCGGCGAGCCGTCGGCCATCGACGCGCACCCGAAATTGCCCGAACATTCTCCGGCACGTTTGTGGCAGAAGACCTTTCGCTGGCAACTCGAGAGCACGCCCGCGCAACTTTGGCCGTTGGTTTCCAACACCGAGCGGCTGAATCGCGCCATCGGGTTGCCGCCGGTCACTTATCGCACGGTCGACGACCCGGTCCTGGGCCTGCGAAAGTTCGGTTCGTTCCGACTTAGCGGAATGCGGATCTCCTGGGAGGAGCATCCGTTTGAATGGATCGAAACTAAACGGATGGGGATCCTCCGAGAGTTCGATTCGGGGCCACTGCGATGGTTCATGAGCATTGTCGAGTTTATCCCGGGCAGGGCGGGCGGGACCGAGCTGAGGCACACGCTCAAGATTGAACCGCGAAACCTGATTGGTCGAGCGATCACGAGCCTGGAGGCGGGATTTCGCAGTCGACGCAATCTGGACCGAGTCTATCGCAGGATCGATCGATCGATCCAGGCTCAAAACCCGAGCGATGACGGACAGGATCCTTTCGAGCCTTCTCCCACGGTGACCGCGGGACAACGCATGCGGATCGAACAACGTGGCCGCCACTTGTTCGACCACGGCATCGATCCCGATGTGGCGTCGCGATTGACCGATCACCTGACGACCGCGCCATCTCAATCGCTCAATCAGATTCGGCCCCTCGCGCTTGCTACGGCGCTTGGGACCGATGGTGAGGGAAGCACCGACGCCTGCCTGCTCGCGGCGGCACACGGTCTACTCAGCCTTCGCTGGGACGTCCTCTGCCCCACGTGCCGCGCGTCCGCTGCGACGTTCGATTCTCTCCGATCGATCGCAAGCCACACGCACTGCGCCGCCTGTCAAATCGATTTCCGAAGCGATATCGGTGGCGCGATCGAGCTGGTCTTTCGCGCGCATCCCGAAATTCGAGATGTCGATGACGGGATCTACTGCATTGGTGGCCCCGAGCACTCGCCGCATGTCGTCGCTCAAGTTCGGCTTCAGCCGGGTGAACGGATGGAGTTGGAACTCAGCCTGCCCGAGGGGGATTACCAACTGCGTGGACGGGGCATTCGACGTCGCCAACCGTTCCGCGTCCTTGGAGCCGCAGCTCCGCGGACGGCCGAGTGGCTGCTGGCTCGTTTGGGCGAGACAAATCACGTGGCCGCGCTTCAAGCGGGCTCGCAAACGATCGCGATCACCAACGATCAGTCGCACCTTGAGGTGATTCGTGTCGAGAGGATGGTCCCTCGCGGAGACTGCGTCACGGCGACGCAGGCGTCCACATTGCCCCTGTTTCGTCAGTTGTTCCCCGATCAGATCGTCAACGGGGATGCGCCCATCGCTGCGGATCAAATGACTCTCGTGGCGACGGCGATTACCGAGGTCGAGCGGCTGTATGGCGAATGGGGTGACCGTGAGGCCTACCGGAGAATTCAACGGCATTTCGATGTTCTCGGCCGAAGCGTCGCCCGACATCACGGGACGGTCGCCAAAACCATCGGGGATGGCGTGCTCGCCGCCTTTGTCGATGGACGCGACGCGGTTGCCGCGGTTCTGGCGATGCAGGGCGACATCCAACAAACGCAGCGGCTCGAGGGCCTGACACTGAGCATTGGCGTGCATCGTGGTCGGACGCTGATGGCGACGGTCAACCAAAAACTAGATTATTTCGGCACCACGGCTCGTGTCGTCGAAGCGATGCCCGCCCACGCTCAAGGCGGGATACTACTCACCGATGCGGTATTTAGCGATCCGCAAGTTCAAAAACTGCTCAGCGATCACGCCGGTTTGACGCCGGATAAACTCGCGATCGAATATGTCGACCTCCCCGGTCGTCCCCGCCAACTCGTTCAACGCGTGGAACATGAGTCAAGCTAACCGGATGCCCACGGCAACTTCTTCGGGGTGCGAAGTTTCTCCCGTTTCGACCGAACCTTTCTCCCTGATCGAGATCGGCGATGAGGGTTTGCCCGCTCTTCGATTTGTGATCCCAGAAGGCGTTTGCGAAGTGGGACGAGCCACCGAGGCGGAAATCCGAATTCCGTCCGGTTCGGTTTCCAAACGACACGCGCGGTTGATTTGCCGCGATGGCAATCTCAGCGTGGAGGACCTCGGCAGTACTAACGGTACCTTTGTCAATGGGCGAAGGGTCGAGCGCTGCGTTCTGGTTCGCCACGATCGCGTGCAATTTGCCAGTTCGTTGTTTCGCGTGGACGTCGGCGCCGCGGAGCGCATCGATAGGACGGTCTCGGATTGTTCCGCGCACTGGGCGCAAACGCTGATCACCTTTGACACGCTGATCAGCCAACGCAGAGTCGTGCCCCACTTTCAGCCAATCGTGGCCCTCACACACCGCGACAACACCGGCTTCGAACTCCTTGCCCGCAGCGATTTGCGCGAGCTCGCAAGCCCCGCCGCGTTGTTCGCCGCCGCCGAACGACTCGGTCAACAGGCTTCGCTCAGCGAATTGATGCGGAGCGAGGGGATGCGGGTTGCCGAGCGGCGTGGTGATCGTGGCATGCGATACTACCTCAACACCCATCCGGCCGAAGTGGTCAACGCTCGTCTGATCGATTCGGTCCGGTCGCTGAGGCGCGAGCAGCCCTCGATGAAGATCACGATCGAGATTCACGAGGCCGCGGTCACCAGCATCGCTGCCATGCGAAACTTTCGCGACACACTGCGTGAACTCGATATGGACCTTGCCTACGATGACTTCGGTGCCGGCCAGGGGCGTCTCCGGGAACTCTCCGAGGTGCCGCCGGACGTGCTCAAGTTCGACATGCAACTGATTCGCGACATCGATTCAGCGACGCCGGCAAGGCAGGAAATGCTTCGGTCGCTCGTTCGCATCGCGTTGGACCTTGGCAGTGTCCCGCTTGCCGAGGGCGTCGAGACCGAGGCCGAACACGCCGTTTGCAAGGAACTGGGTTTTCAACTCGGACAGGGCTACCTTTACGGCCGCCCACAACCCTTTGCCGATCCCAGAGTGTGATTCGTCGAGATCGCGCGGTGCGAAAAAAACAGCCGATTTCTAGTGTGTCGGCGATGGTGGGTTGAGCCAGTGGTCGCCGATGTTTTCGCCTCGAACGACCACGCCTTTCTTGTTCCAGTCGTACCAGGTTTTGACATCAGCGGCCGCGTAACGAATCGTCAGCCCACAGCGGCGTCGATCCGACGCGTTGGCTTGGGAGCCGTGAAGCAAAAGGTCGGAGTGCATCGAAAATTGTCCCGCTCGGAGCGTGACGTCGACCTCCGCGTCACCGTAAGAGTGGGGATCGCGTACGGCCAGATCGAGCACGGTGTTCGCGTCATCGGACACGTCGTAGTCGATCAGTCCGTGAAGGTGGGATCGAGGAATGAATTTCATATTGGCATTGCCTGGGTCAGCGTCATCGATGGCCAACCAAACGGTGACCGTCTTGGTGGGGCTAAGCGGCCAATACGTGCTGTCCTGATGCCATGGAACGCTTTTTCCGTCTCGAGGCATTTTGCAAAAGAAGTGGGACCCCCAGCAGACCACATGGTCACCCAGTAGTCCCGAAACGGCGTCAACGATCCGTGGGTGCTGGACCAAGCGATAGATTCGGGCGAATCGAAGGTGGGCGGTGTTGATCGAATAACTGGTGCGTCCCAGTTCAATGAACGCGGCCAAAACTCCATCGAAGAATGCCCTCAGTTCGCTGATCTCGTCACGTTCGAGTCCCTCGAATGGCATCAGGTAGCCGGTCTCGTTGTACCGTTCCACTTGCTGCTTGCTGATGGACGAGGAGGCGTGATGAACCGAGGGCACGAAACCGATCTGACGCGGCAAGCCCGCCAGCTGTCGCGATGTAGGACTCGGGATCTCATCAACTTGAATCATGATGTCGCGGAGGAGTGGGAGGGGGCTGTTGGGGCAGCAGGGCCTAACGCTTCGAGCTATCGCGTGGGCGCGACTTCGGGGAACGTTCGCCGCGATGTTACCATGGGAAACTGTGGGAAGTGTCGAGCGATCGATACGAAAAAGGCCGAGACGATCGATCGTCTCGGCCTTCGACGGTGTTCGGGAAGCGCGGCGAATGCCGCTGCTGCCTTAGGATGCCGGCTGCTCTCCAGTGGACGGATGCGCCGAGTCGTGGCTCTGAGTCGTGGCACCGGCGCGGATCGAAATCTTGCGAGTCGCCGCCGCCTTGACCTTGGGAAGGGTCACCGTCAGCACACCGTCGCTGTAATCGGCAACGATCGACTCTCGGTCGACCGTCCGCGGTAGACGGACGCTTCGGCGGAATTCACCAAACCATCGTTCGACGCGGTGGTAGCGCTCGCCATCGGTTTCGGCCGCCGATGAGCGACTTCCACGAATGACCAAATCGTCTTCCTCGAGGTCGATGTGGACGTCCTCCGACTTGATCCCAGGCAGGTCAAGCGAGAGCGAGAAATGATCGTCGGTTTCTTGAATATCCATTCGAGGCGTGATACCGACCGCGTTCTCGACGGTCGTGCCACTGGAACCAAATAGCGTGTCGACCAACGAGTTGACATCGCTTGCCAACTCACCGAGAGACCGATTCATTCGAGTGTGCGGAAACATCATTTTCATGGTCAAGCTCCTTCGAAGGCGACTAAGGGATTCAGCCGGAATCGATTCTGTCAACCTGACAGCGACTGGCTTGTCGACCTGAAGAAAAGCAAAGAGCATGCCAAACACCAAGATCGTGCCGCTAGGGTTCGTCGACCCCAAAGATCGCGGGGAGAGGTTCGTCGCCGAGTTCATCGATGATCCCCTGGCTGCGCTCTCGCGCATTGAGAACCTCCATCTTTCCGACGAACATCATCACCTCGCCGCCATCGGGCAACGCTTCCTTGATCAGTTTTCCCGCGGCGCGACCGGCTAGATAATTGCTTGTGCCGAGATAGAACAGCCGCGCCGATGCGGGGGCGTCACTGTCTTGGCAGATCACTGGCATCACGTCGCAAGCGGCGTTGATCATTTGCACTTGATTGTCCGGGTCGATGGGACTGATCGCACATCCGTCGATCGCGGCAGCGATGTTGGATTCGAGAAACCGTTTCTGTTCCTCGATTGAGCCCGTCGAAGGCATCTGAACGCTGACCTTGGTGCCAAACTGACTAGCGGCCCGATTGCAACCGAACTCTGCCAACGTCCAGAAAGGATCAACGCTGTTGGTGATGAAGGCGATCGACAATCCGTTGCCGTCGAGTCGCGAGGTCGGAGAGAGCAGTGGGCCATTGCCCGATCGGATCGCCTCGATATCCGAACCGAATTGCTCGACATTCTCCGAATGTATCGCGCGATGGGGAATGAACAGCAATCCTGATTCGGGAACGCTCGGCATCTCACCGCGAGCGATCATCGTCAACCATTCGACGCTTCGATAACCGAACGCGTAGGGTTGTTGGACGATGGTGCCGTGAACATGGCCATCACGGATTGCCGCAAGCGTCTCCGGGTGCTCGTCAAAACCGACGACCTTAACTTGGCCAAGCGCCCCGCTTGAGCGAAGTGCGGAAAGGATCATCGGGGTGTTCTGGCTCCATAGCCCCACCAAGCAACCGACGTCAGGGTGCCGCAGAAGTGTTGTCTCGGCATTCTCTCTCGCTTTCGGATTGTCTTGATTGTCGGTCAGAATTCCGAGAACCGTGTACGGCCCGGCTTGCAGTGGGAATCGATCCGAACCGGCGCCACCGCCGCCTGCGGTTTGAGTTCCAGAACTCGACAGTGACATGCTGCCGCGTGAGCACCCGACCCATGGGAGAAGTGAGGTGACCAATAGCCAACCGATCAAGAAGCGAGAATTTTTCATCGGAAGATTCAAAGAGGGGCTAAAGTCGGAGGGGAAAAGCTGGGCTGAGTTTGCGGGTTGAAAGGGGCGATCATGGCCGCCGCGGCGGGAAGCGACGATGGATAGACAAGCCACTCGTCAACATCGCCACGTTGGTGCACGCATTGTCCAACCGCCGGAACACCATGCCAGGATCGCAAGACAACAAGCCGGATTCGCAGGATACAAAAAGCCCCCGGGTTTCGCCACGACGCGCCGCCGCGATGATCGACGACGCCCACTCTTCGGGGCAACCGTCCAGACGGCTAATGGGTATATGGCGGCTGGGTGAATCGATCCATTCCGGTCAGATGTCACAACTTTTTCTCGCTCAGCCCGCGGACGCCGAGGGCAGTCCTCGATGGGACTACGTGTTGCGAACGATCCCCAAGGTTCCGGAGACGCGGTACGAATCAGCCGCGCAGGTAAACACCTTCGCGGAGGCAGCCAAGGCGGCCTCACACCCCAACCTGGTTGTGGTGTTGGACAGCGTTATCGATTCAGCGGTCCCCTTTCTGGTCATGCCGCGGCTCGAGGGGCAGACGCTCCGGAGGGTCTTGGACGGCGGTCGGCTCCACCCGCTACCGGTGTCGCTGTGGTTCATTCGCCAAGCCGCGGAGGGGCTCGCGGCCCTTCATGCTTCGGGTTGGACTCATGGCGATCTCAAACCGGAAAATCTTCTCGTTTCGGCTCGGGGTCACGTAACCGTTATCGATCTCGGTTTCGCGATGCCGTCCAAGTCCGTCACACTCGCGAGGCCCGAAACATTTCGTGGGACACCTCGCTACGCCGCGCCGGAAAGATTGGGCGATCGACCGTGGGCGTCCCCCGCCGCGGATGTCTTCGCGCTGGGTCGCGTCTTCTGGGAAATGTTGTCGCTTGTCCCGCCGGGAACTGAGGCCGTGTGTCTCGAACCGGTCGCCGAGCTCGTCGCGGAAATGGTCACGGATGCCTGGCAACATCGTCCGTCGGCGGCTGAAGTCGCCGCCCGACTATTGCGACTTGAGATCGAGACACTCGGCCAGCACATTCGACCGGCCGGTTACACAGCGGCGCGGCGGGCGGCTTGAGCGATCAGAGGAACTCGGTGGTATAGCAACTGTCCGCGGTCACCTTTGCAGGCTCGATCAGTCGAATTTCGATCATCTGACGAACCAACGATTCCCACCGATCCGCGGTCATTTTGCCCACGTCTTCGATCGGCATGTCTCCAGGGCGGGCCAGGCGGACCAATTCCTTCGATCCGAACGCCAGTGCCTCGGCGGTCATGCCATGCTGATTCGAGGCGAGGATTGCCCGGTTCGCGGCGGTCGGGTCAACGAGGTAGTTTCGCCAACCCTCCACCGTCGCCTGAACGAACCGCCGAACCATTTCCGGCTCGTCGCGGATCAATGACCCGCGCGTCACCAGAACACTGCTGTAGGGGTTCCACCCAAGATCGCTCAACATCAAAAGGCGAACCTCGGCCCCTTCGCCGCGAGCCAGGAAGGGTTCGGCAAACGAATAAGCTTGGATGGCGACCTTCGGGTCATTGACGAGGTTGGACACGCTTCCGTGATAGGGGACCTCGCGAACTCCATCGAGCAACCGTCTGCTGCGGAGAAATTCGACGAAGCCTTGTCCCTCCTGCCTCTGCAGCGTTAGCCCCTTGAGTTGCTCGAGCGATTCGACGCCTGAGTCGGCGCGAACGAGAATGCATCGCGGGTGATCTTGCATCGCGGCGGCGACGGCGACCACATCGGCTCCCGCGGCACGAAACAGGACGACGTCGTCGGCATTAGCAATCGCGAATGCGGCCCGACCCATTTCGATTTCGGCCGCGATCGGCGTCGCCCGGCCGCCTGGGCGAATCTCGACCTCAAATCCCGCCCGGTCGTAGGTTCCGTCGACCTTGGCCTGAAAGGCACCGCCATGCTCGGCTTCGGCGTACCAGTTCAATTGGATCGCCACCTTTTGAAGAGCGTCATCGGCGGCCGATGGAGTTGATCGCGACGATCCGCAACCGGTCGAAATCAGCGCCAGTAGGATCGCGATCGCCGGGATACCGCAGCGGCGGCGTTTGACATTGAATTCATTCGGACGCGTCACGATTTGGCTCAGCTCTTTGGGAAGGTCGGTTACGAGGGACGCCATCGGGTTCTCAGAGATCATCCGTACTTGTCCAGCGGCTGAGGATGGTGGTCGACAAGAGATGAACCATGGCAAACATCCCGATTCCCAGGCCGGTCGAAACGAAGAGCGCGGCGAGTAGCGAGGCCGTTTTCCCTAACGTTTGCCAACCGGTCATGAGTGTTCCCAGCCCGCTGTAGTTCGCGCCGCCATTGCCTACGAAAAATTCCGCCACGATCGCGCCGATCACGGCGAGTCCGCAACTGGTTCTGGCCCCCAACAGCAGGTAGCGGATCGCGGTCGGGATGCGAAGCCGCATGAGCGTCTGCGCGCGAGTCGCACCGTAGAGCGTGAACAGATCGAGCCGATCTCGCGGGATCGCCATCAAACCCTCAGTCACACTGTTGACGATCGGAAACAGGCTGATGATCAACGTAACCCACACGACGGTCCGAAATTCGTAGCCGCTCCAGATGATCAGAAGAGGCGCGATCGCGACAATCGGGACGGTCTGAAGCAGGATCACGTAGGGGTACAGCGCCAGCCGAATCGTGGTCGATTGACTCATCAGCATCGCGATCATCGATCCGATCACCACGCTGAGTGCGAACCCGGCCAGAGCGGCTGAGCCCGTCACGACGGCGCCCCGCCACAGAACGTCGGCCTGCTGCCAACCCGATTGCACCACATCCCATGGCCTGGGGAGCAGTATCGGAGGCAACGCGAAGGCCTGAACGACCACATCCCAAGCGACCAGAACCGAGAGCGTGAAGAGGACCGGCGGTAACCCTCTTCGCCAAGCATCGGACAGTGTCGTCGAGTTTGTCCGGAGGGGATGCGGCGATCCGAGTGATGCACTGGCGTGTTGATCGAGCGATTTATTCGCATGCTCACGCGGACTATGGCCTTTGACGTGTTTCAAGCGAGATCCCCCCGCAGAAGTTCGGAAACGGCCGCGTACAGTTCATTGAACTCCTTCGACGTTCTCACGGTTTCATCTCGGGGGTGGGGGAGCCAATCATCAATAGGTGGGGTGAGTTGGCCGGATCGCATCACAAAAACGTGATGCGAAAGCATGACCGCCTCGCTCACGTTGTGTGTCACCAAAACGGCCGTGAATGCCGACATCGCCCACCGCCGAAGCAGCAGATCGCCCAGGGCGGTACGGAGCATATCGTCGAGCGCCGCGAAGGGTTCATCGAGCAACAACACGGCGGGTCTCGTGACCAGCGCTCGGGCTAATGAAACTCGCATTTTCATGCCACCAGAAAGCTCCGATGGGTAGCGATTCATCGCTGCCGTTTCCAGCTCCATCGCCGACAATTCGTCAATCGCCAGTTCGCGACGCTGTTTGGCCGAGCTAGCCAAACCGCACAATTCCAGCGGCAACATCACATTCTCAATCGCCGACCGCCAAGGAAGAAGCGTCGCCTGCTGAAACACGAACGCAATTTCACCACGCCCGGCATCGGCCGGTGGGTCGATCTGAACCCGGCCTTGGGTCGGCATCTGAAGCCCGGCGAGTGTTCGCAGCAGCGTCGATTTCCCACAACCGCTTGGCCCCACGAGCGAGCTGATTCGTCCCGCGGGGAACTCACACGTGATTCGGTCGAGGACGTTTCGATGGTCGCCGAATCGGACGCTCAAGCCATGGCAGCGGAGGGATGACGGATTTGCGGCAGTTGAGTCCAAAGCCAAATTCACCATGCCCCGCGACGCTACCGGTCGTGATCCGATCGATCCGTTACAATCCAAGACCGATTGTGACCGCAATCGATCACGATGTTAACCAGCGGACGGGCTCGATGGGCAGAGATTTTGCATTGACGACTCTGACGTTTTCTCGATCCGAGGACACGCGGCGCCAAGTTTTCCCATCGGATCGGTCTGGCAAACGGTGGTTCGGCTTCGTGGTCAACTTCCTGATGATCGGTTGTGGGATCGCATTCGCGGCAACCTCTTGCCAGGCAACCGATCCGATGCGGACCGTAATCGCGGTCAATTCGGCATCCACCGATTCTCTCACGATCGCCAACCACTACGCGAAATGGCGATCGATCCCCGACCATTGCATCGTCGTGTTGGATAACGTCCCAGACACGATGACGTGCAAAGTCGACGAGTTCCGCGAAAAGATTCTGAAGCCATTGTTGGAGGAGTTGAATCGTCGTGGTCTTGGCACTCAGACCGACACGATCGCCTACTCGGCAGATTTTCCGACAGCGATCGATTTGAACAGTGATTTGGCGAAGCAACCGGATCGCCACAAAATTTTCACGCCGACCGGTTCGATCAATGGGCTGACCACGCTCTATCAATTGGTCGTTCCCGGGAATCTCCTCTACATCGCTCCGCTGTCCAATTTTTACGCGCGTCGCGACAACGACGTGATCGACCAGAACCCGTTCCTCGGCCCAGACCGAGCGGTGATGGATGAAGCGATCGCGGCTGAGGAAAAGGGAGACCACCAGGCGGCGATTGATCTGCTGTTGGGGTTGGCGACACGGCACCCGGAACAATGGCCGCTGCGCGTCCGCCTGGCGGGACTTCTCGCCATCGTCGATCGGGGTGAACATGCCTCCAAGGTGATTGCCAATCTGATTCGCGACAACAACGCCTATCGGCAAATGTTCGAATCCAGTGAAGCATTCGATTCGATGAGGGAAGATGCCCGATTCCAACAGCAGATCGAGCAGATGATTCCGGTTCAGAAGAATCGAATGCCGCCGATGCCCTTTTCCGCGAGGACACTGTGGGGCTCGAACGGATTTCCCGTGGGAGCGCACGGTGAGGGGATTCCCTACCTGATGTCGACGGTGTTGGCAGTCACGAAGGGACGCGGGACGTCGCTCAGCGAAGCGCTCTCGATCCTTCAACGCGCGGCGTCTGCCGACGGGACGGGCGGCCCTGCGACCTTCTTCTTCAGCAACTCGTCCGATGTGCGTGCGACGACGCGGCAGCCACTGCTGCCGGTCGCGTCGATTGCGCTTCGCGAGATGGGGCACACGGTGCTGATCGCCAAAGACCGATTGCCCCTGGCGCAGCGGCAATTGATGGGGGCAATGCTCGGTTCAGCCAATTACGATTGGGCGTCGACAGCCAGCACCCTGTTGCCTGGTGCGATCGCGGAGAATTTGACCAGCACCAGCGGGGTCCTCCACCAGAACGACGGGCAAACGGCGATGGTCGAACTTCTGCGAGCCGGTGCGGCTGGCACCAGCGGAACCGTCACCGAGCCGTTCGCACTGCAGTTCAAATTTCCCACGCCACTGCTTTACGCCTACTACGCGGCGGGCTGCACACTCGCCGAAGCGTTTCATCTCTCCGTCGAGTCCCCCTATCAACTGCTGATCATGGGCGATCCGCTCTGTCGACCCTACGGTCGCCAGTATGTCGAACCGTTCGAAATTCAAACGGTTAGCGACGGATTCAACAGCGCTCAATTTCGTTTGCGTTTTCAAAAGCAGGTGCTGGCGACGAGCGTGGCAGAAATGCAAATTTTTCTTGGCGGCCGATTGGCGCAGTCCGCGCCGATCGCTGAGGGAATCACGATCAACAAAAACGGATTGCCACCGGGTGATCACGAACTGTCGGTCGCGCTGGTCAGCAGCCAGCCTCTGCGGATGACGAGCGTTGGCCGCACCCGCTTGGTGGTCGGTGCTGCCGAGCAAGTTCCCGAACTCGAGGTCGAGTGGAAGCCTGGCGTGGAAGGCCAACCCGGACGATTGACTGCGACCGTCACCACGCTCGATGGAAAGCGAATCGCGATTCGGCACCACAATCGCCGAATTCACGAGGCTGAGGCCGACCGCGGCGAGATCGAGTTGCCGGCCGCAACCGTCGGCTGGGGACCGATCAGGCTGACCCCCGGGGCGTTCGGCGACGGAC